>JANMSE010000215.1:0-3004 GCA_031389045.1 Deltaproteobacteria bacterium
TCGCACTACAACGTCAACACCGATTTCGCCACGGCACGCTCACGATAGCGCTCATCCCACCGCAACAAGTGCGCGAACGTTGACGCAATCTCCACCTTGCCGAAACGGGCGAATTGCAGGGCCGCCGCGAGCGTGCAATCCGCGATACTGGGGCGCTCACCCGCCACGAAGGGCCGCCCATCAGCGAGGCGCGCATCTAACAGTTGCAACCCCTCGGGCAGAATCTTGTGGAAATGCGTCGCGATCTCTGGATTCGGTGGTAACCCAATCGGCGAGCGTGTCGCATGAATGATACGTCCAACTGGCAGTAGCACTCCCAGATCAGCGATCCGCTCCAATTCACGGCCTCGGGCGCGCTCCAACGGCGACCGGCCAATCAGCGGTGGAGACGGGAAGCACTCTTCGAGATATTCGATGATGGCCAGTGACTCAGTGAGACAGGACCCATCATGCAATTCCAACACGGGAAGTCGGCCCAGCGGGTTGCGGGCCAAGTGTTCCGGGGTCCGCTGCTCGCCCTTGGGAAGATTGACGGACACTTGAGGGATGTCGATCACCGCGCCGCCCGCGACTTTTTCCGCGAGATAAAGACGGACCTTGGTGGGATTGGGAGCGACTTGGAAGATGTAAAGTTTCATTCACGACTCCTCATGTCTCTAGGGCATCAGCAGGAATGCAGACGGGAATCTTATTTCCGCTGCTCACGAAATGCTGGGATCACTTCCTGGGCGAACCGTTGCAAGCCCTCGCGGTCATACGGCTGGGCGCGCTCGGTGAAGATGAAGTGCGTGATCCCCGCGTCGATAAAGGCTTGGACTTGCTGCTTCAGCTCGGCGGCGCTGGTGCCAGCGATGATCGTGCGGCGGGCTTCCTCCGGGGTCATCTTCGTGTAGTAGCGCGTAAGCATTTGCACGGCTTGCTCCACTTTGGCGGGATCGGTCGAGAACACCAGGAACGTTTGATAGGACTTGTCCATTGTAGAACAGTCGCGTTTCACCTGCGCGCAGGCCGCGTCGAGGGCTTTGATCTTCTCCGCGATTTTCTCCGGCGTGAACCCGGCGGGCACGCTCCATTTATCGGCGTAGCGGGCCACCAATGGTAGCGTCAACTTCTCGCCTTGGCCACCAATGGTAATGGGCGGATGCGGTTGCTGTTGTGGCTTGGGCATGAACGGGGCTTTTTCGAGCTTGTAATACTGACCCGCGAAAGTCGCTTCCTTCTCGGTCCAGAGGGCCTTGATGACTTGCAGGGCCTCATCAAGCCGCGCGGCCCGTTCTTTCTTGGTGTAGAACGGGATGCCATACGCCAGATGCTCGCGCTCGAACCAGCCACCACCGATCCCAAACTCCAGGCGGCCATGACTCAGCAGATCGACCGTGGTCGCCATCTTGGCGAGAAGCGCGGGATTGCGGAACGTATTGCTGGTGACCAGTACACCGAGCCGCACGCGTTTGGTCTTTTCCGCCAGAGCACCAAGCAACATCCAGGCATCGTAGGCTGGACCATCTTCCTTGCCGAACTGCATGACGTGGTCGTTGAGCCACATCGTGTCATAGCCCCACCCTTCGGCGTCTTGCCAGAGCTTGGTGAGGTCATCAAGCGACGGGACCTGGTGGGCGGTCTGGATACCGAACTGAATCGTGCGTTTGGGGGTGGGGGATTCGGCATGGACGACGGAGGTCCACGAACACAGGAGGAGTGCGAGCACAAGAGCGATAGTTTTCATTGCTATTCCTTTGGGAATAAAGCGTGAACCATAATCGAAAACCCAAACAGGGTACCGCAATGATTGAGTCTTTTTACGTTTTACGTTTTACGTTTTATTCTCGTACGCCTCGGCCAACAGATCGACCGTATGCACGGCTTTGGTCGACAATCCTCGTTGCTGCAACCCAGCCCGAATTTGCATGAGACAGCCAGGATTTCCCATCACGACGAGTTCGGCCTCGGTCGCTTCGATGTTCTTGACTTTCTTATCGAGCAGCCGCCGCGCCATCTCTGGCTCGGTCAGGTTGTAGGTCCCGGCACTGCCGCAGCACCAATCCGCATCTTGCAATTCCATGATCTGAAGCCCAGGAATCGCCCGCAACAGCGCCCGTGGCTGCGCGCGCACATTCTGGCCGTGGGCGAGATGACAGGCATCGTGGTAGGTCACGGTCTTGTTCACGGCACGCGAGGGCGGCGTGAGCGGAATGCCGCCAAGGAACTCGGTCACATCCTTGGCCTTGGCCGCCACCTGTTTGGCCTTGTCGCGATAGAGAGGATCGTTCTTGAACAGCTCGCCGTATTCTTTCACCATCGCGCCACAGCCGGCGGCGTTAATGATAAGCGCGTCAACGTTCACGCCATGAAAGACATCAATGGTGTGGCGTGCCCGGTCGAGGCCATCGGGCTTGTTGCCATTGTGGAGCAGCAGGGCACCGCAGCAGCCCTGGGCTTTGGGCACGAGTACCTCGCACCCGTTATGGCGCAGCACCTTGACCGTGGCTTCGTTGGTCGCGCCAAACACCGCGGGCATGACACACCCCGCCAGCATGGCGACCGTGTACCGTTTCTCGCCAATGGCGGGATAGTGTTCGAGCAGTGTGGCGGAGGACACACTGCCACGTTCCGGCACCATGCTGAACCACGAGCGGAGTTGTCGCGGCAGCTTCTCCACGCGCGCGAGGCGACTGAGTCCCAAAGCGGACCCAACTTTGAGCATGGTCGCGAACACCCGCACGCCGAGGGGATTCGGAAACACTTTGTCGATGGTCCAGCGTTTGAGGCGGTCGAGCAGTGGGCGGCGATAGTGTTCCTCGACAAACGAGCGGGCGCTTTCGATCAGTTCACCGTAGTGCACCCCGGAAGGGCAGGCGGTCTCGCAGGCACGACATCCGAGACACAGATCAAGGTGGCGAACGACCTCGGCATCAAGCGGGAATTTGCCCTCGTGGAGAGAGCGCATGGTGGCGATCCGGCCACGGGGCGAGTCCATCTCGGTGCCGAGTTCGACATACGTCGG
>JANMSE010000219.1:0-6033 GCA_031389045.1 Deltaproteobacteria bacterium
GGGTCCAACGGATTGGCCCTCTTCTCTGAAGGGACCAAGGTCGATTTTAGCAGTCGGTTCAAACGCTAACCTGGTCTTTGCTCCACAAACGAGGACCACAACCGGGGAACTGTTGGAGGCGTGGTGGTCGTCGTACTGAAAGAGGGCACAACTTTTGACCTTCGGCAGCCACTAAGGAGGGCTCCATTATGCTACCGCGTGTTTGGATGGAAGCGTACATTAACTTCCTGCTACGATTTCGCGTCCAGATCATAATTGCCGTTGCAGCCGTCACGTTGTTTCTGACCTGGCATGCCAGAAACATGCAAGTGTATACCAACTTCTTCGATCTCTACCCGCCTGGCCATCCCTACATTCAGCTCTACCAGGAGTATCGCAAGATGTTTGGCACCGCCAACGTCCTGATGATTATGATTGAGAAGAAGGATGGGGACATTTTCAATGTTGATACGATTAACAAAGTCAACAAGGCCACCATCCAAGTGATGGAGACCCCCGGGGTGAATCCCTACCAAGTGCGGTCACTCACCCATCCCAAGATGAAGAACATTCGGATTACCGGGGCCATGATTACCGCTTATCCGATCATGTATCCGGCGGCCCCCAAGACGCCCGAAGATATCAAGCCGATGAAAAAAGCCGTGTACACCAATGAGGGGGTGCACGGCTTTTTTGTGTCACGGGATAACACCGCCGCCCTAATCTCGGCGGGCTTCTGGGAGGAAGGGGTTGATTTTCGCAACCTCTATAAGCGCCTCACGGACCTGGAGCAAGAAATAGAGGCCGGCGGGCAGCACGAAGTGTATATTTCGGGCTTCCCGATGCTCTATTCGTGGATATTTAGTTACAAGAACTATATCCTGGCGGTGATCGGGGGCACCATGCTGATCATCCTGGTCATGTTATGGTTCTACTTCCGCACGTTTACCGGCGTGTGGGTCCCCCTCTTTTCCGGCTTGCTGAGTTCGCTGCTCGCCCTGGGCCTCGCGGGCTATTACGGCTTCAATCTTGATCCCTTAGTCTTGGTCGTGCTCGTGCTGATTACCGCACGGGCCCTGTCGCACTCCGTGCAGTCGATGGAACGCTATCATGAGGAGTACCACCGTCTAGAACGTGAATTCGGCGACAAGGCGAATAAGATGGACGCGATCATGGCGTCCTACCTGAGTTTGTTTAGTCCGGCCATCGTCTCCATCCTCGCCGACGGGTTCGCGATCTTGACCCTCGCGCTCGCGCACATTCCCCTCATCCAAAAGCTCGCGTATGTGTCGAGCTTTTGGGTGTTTACCATCTTCATTAGCGTGGTGACGCTCCATCCGATTATTCTCTATTACATTCCCCCACCGCCCCATGATCCCAAATCCGGGAAACGCTTTTCCGATAAGCTCTACAACTCCGTCAATCGCATGATGGTGCGGATTAGTCAGGGCAACGCGCGGTACGCGGTGCTGGGGAGTTTTAGTGTGGCGCTCGTGATTGGCATGGTGTATGCCCAGCATCTCAAGATTGGCGATGTCTCGATCGGCAAAGCCCTCATGTACGACGACCATCCGTATAACGTGGCCTACGACCGAATCAATCAGAAATTCGTGGGCGCTTCACAACTCGTGATCCTCGCGGCGGGGAAAGAAGCGGGTGTCATCAAAGACCCCCAAGTGCTGCAGACCCTGGAAAAATTCCAGCGGCACATGGAACAACAGGAGTTGGTCGGCGGCAGCATCACGGTGACCACGATGGCGCGGCGCCTCTACCAAATGTTCCAGGAGGGCATTCCCAAGTGGGGCATTATTCCCGACAACCCCCGCGACGTCGGCAATATCTTCTACCAATTTCTCAACACCATCGGGGCCGACGATCTGGATACGTTTCTCGACAAAAACTCACAGAACGCGACCATCACCGTCTATTACAAGGACTACAATCACGAAACCGTGGTGGGGTCGATCAAGAACGCTCAAGAATTTATCGATGCCAATCCGATCGAGAACGTCACGTTCCGTCTCGCTGGCGGCCTCCTGGGCATCCTGGCCGCGGTCAACGAAGAGGTGGAGTGGTCGTATAAATGGAACCTGATTCTCGTGATGGTCACCGTGTTCGTCCTCAGCATGTTGACCTACGCCTCGGTCGTCGGCGCCCTCATTGTGATGATTCCCTCGATCGTCGCGCAACCGCTCTCGGAAGCGATGATGTATTGGATGGGCATTGATGCCAACATCAACTCGCTCCCGGTGGCCGCCGTCGGGATCGGCATCGGCATCGACTATGGCTATTACGTGCTGTCCCGTATCGTCGAGGAATTTCAGCGGTTCGGCGACCACGACCGCGCGATTGAGGAAGCGTTGATGACCACCGGGCGGGCCATCATGTTCACGGGCACGACCCTGACCGTCAGCGTTATTTTCTGGATCTTCTTTCCCATGAAGTTCCAGTCAGAAATGGCGATTCTTCTGACCCTCTTGCTCTTTTTTCACGTGGTCGGGGCGCTCGCGTTCATTCCGGGCATCGTGTCCTTACTCAAACCGCGGTTCCCGCTGCCGAATAAGATCATGCTGGTCCTATTGTTTGCCATCTTTGTTCCGGCTGGGGCACTGTACTACTTTGACTACGCGGACTTGCTGTGGTTAGGCATCCTGGCCACTTTCGTGGGAGTCTGTGAACACATCTACGCGACTCGGCACAACATCGGCATGGAGTTGCGCGGCTAGCGTCAGAACGAACGGGTGAACGGGCATCGGAACGAATGGGCGAACGGGTGAATGGGCGACGGGGCGAATCGGAGCAGGAAGAAAATTCAGGCTCCGTCTCTTTCCTTCCCCATGCCCCGTTTCCCCGTTTTCCCGTTCACCCTCTAGGTTCCCCACACCAGGCAAAAAAGAAAGGCTATATCTATGCTCCCCCGCAGTTGGATGGAGGCGTACCTCCGCTTTTTGCTCAACTTTCGTTGGTCGGTCCTTTTTGTCCTCACCCTGATGACCATCTTCCTCGGTTGGCAGTCGTGGAAGATGCGGGTCTACACCAACTTCTTCGACCTCTACCCGCCTGACCATCCGTATATCCAGCTCTATCAGCAGTACCGCCGCATGTTCGGCACCGCGAACGTGTTGGTCCTGGCCATTGAGAAGAAGAACGGCGATATTTTCAACGTTGATACGATCAACAAGATCAACTGGGCGACGCTCCAGGTGCTCGAAACCGCTGGCGTCAATCCCTATCAGCTCCTCTCGCTCACGCACCCCAAGATGAAGAATATCCGTATCACGGGGGCGATGATCACGGCGTATCCCATTATGTATCCGGCTCCGCCGAAAACTCCCGACGATGTGAAAGCCATCAAACAAGCGGTCTACACCAACGAAGGGGTCCACGGATTCTACGTGTCGCGCGATAATACCGCCGCGCTCATCACCGCCGGTTTCTGGGAAGAAGGCGTGGATTTCCGTAATCTCTATGATCGCATGGACCGGATTCGCCAAGAGGTCGAGAAGGACGGGACCCACAAGGTCTATATCGCCGGGTTCCCGATGCTCTACTCTTGGATCTTCAACTACAAGACTTACATTTATCAAGTGATCGCCGCCTCAATCTTGGTTATTATCCTGTTGTTGTGGTTTTATTTTCGCACAGCGGTGGGAGTCTTTGTTCCACTGGGCTCTGGACTGTTGAGTTCGTGGTGGGCGCTCGGGTTCGCTGGCTACTTTGGATTTAACGTTGACCCGCTCGTCCTTGTGATCTTTGTCCTGATTACGGCTCGTGCCTTGTCCCATTCCGTGCAGTCCATGGAGCGGTACCACGAGGAATATCACCGCCTGGGGAACCAGCGGGACGCGATCATGGCTTCCTACATCGGCCTGTTTAGCCCGGCTCTGGTCGCCATCGCCACCGATGCGTTCGCCATTCTGACGCTCGCCGTGGCGCGGATTCCGGTCATTCAGAAGATTGCCTACGTCACCTGTTTTTGGGTCTCGACCATTGCCGTTAGTGTCGTCACGTTGCATCCCATCGTCCTCTCCTTTCTGCCACCGCCGCGGGATGACCCGAAGGCGGGACACCGCTTTTCCGACCGCGTCTATAACTCGATCAATCGATCCATGATCGTGCTGAGTGAAGGGGGCTATCGCTATGTGATGATTGGCATCTTCGCGGTGTTCATGGTCCTGGGGATGACGTACTCGCGGTATCTCAAGATCGGCGATGTCTCGATCGGCAAGGCCCTGCTGTACGATTCACACGACTACAATGTGTCGTATGACAAGGTGAACGAGAAGTTCGTGGGTGCGTCGCAACTCGTGATTCTCGCCGAAGGGAAAGACATCGGCGTCATCAAAGACCCTCAAGTCTTGATGACCCTCGAGAAATTTCAGCGCCACATGGAACAGCAGCAACTGGTCGGCGGCAGTATCACCATTACCACGATGGCGCGTCGCCTGTATCAGATGTTCCAAGAGGGCATTCCCAAGTGGGCGATTCTTCCCGATAACCCCCGCGATATTGGCAACATCTTCTATCAATTCCTCAACACCTTGGGGTCCGACGATCTCGACCGGTTTCTCGATAAGAACTCGCAGAACGCCACCATCACCATCTTCTACAAGGACTACAATCACGAGACCGTGGTGGGCTCAATCGACATGGCGCGGAAGTTCATTGATGAGAATCCAATGGAGAATGTCGAGTTCCGTCTGGCGGGCGGATTGCTCGGCATCCTCGCGGCGGTGAACGAGGAAGTGGAGTGGTCGTACAAGTGGAACTTGATCCTGGTGATGGTCTCGGTGTTTGTCCTCAGCGTCTTGACCTACGCCTCGGTGGTGGGGGCGTTGATCGTCATGATCCCGTCGATCGTATCCCAGCCGCTCTCCGAAGCCGTGATGTACTGGATGGGCATTGATGCCAACATCAATTCCCTGCCAGTGGCGGCCGTGGGCATCGGGATTGGCGTCGATTACGGCTACTACGTGCTCTCGCGGATTATCGAGGAGTTCGAGCGGCATCAGGACTATGACCGAGCGATCGAGGAAGCGTTGATGACCACGGGCAAGGCGATCATGTTCACTGGCACAACCCTTACGATGAGTGTGCTCTTCTGGGTCTTCTTCCCGATGAAGTTCCAGGCCGAGATGGCGATTTTGCTGACGATGCTGCTCTTCTTTCACATCGTGGGAGCATTGGCCTTTATTCCGGGGATCGTCTCGCTCTTGCAGCCGCGGTTTCCCCTGCCGACAAAGCCCATGATCGTGCTCCTTTTCGCCACGTTCGCGCCGGCGACGGCTCTCTATTATGCCGGATATGCCACCCTCCTCACTCTTGGTGCGCTGGCTTTGATCGTCGCCATTGGGGAGCATTTGTGGGCGACCCGCCGGAACATCGGGATGGAAATGCGGGCGTAGCCTGTCCTCATACTTTGAATAGGAAGCCGGGGCACTCATTCCGAGAAAAAAGGAAGGCAGAATAATTTTACAAAGACATGAAAAAAATTTGACAAGCAGATGAAAAACGGTGTATGTGAGCGCGCAGGGATAGAAGGATCACTTACTTCAGGCTTCAGCACCACAAAGATCGAAGTCTACATAAGGAGGGTATATGCGGAGGGAAAAACAACACTTCACAAGGTGGGTTGTCGCTGGGCTGATGTTGTGGCTCGGAATGGCGTCCACGGCCTTTGGCTATTTCTTTGACGAGCGGCGGGAGATGAGCTTGTCAGGGTTCGCCTACACAAGGGGGACGCTAGCGCTGTCCGATGACAATATCGGTTCGGGGAAAAGCCTGTATGAAAGGGGCAATCTGGTTCAACATCGGAATTTCGTGACTTTAGAGTGGCGGCACAACATTAACCGCGCCACGCGCGAGATGCCCACGATCGGGCCTTTGTTCCAGTTCATGGGCCTTGATGGCTTTGATTATTTCTTGAACCTCCGTGAAGCATACGACGGGGTGTATAATTACGGTCCACGAGGGATCAAGAACCAGCTCAAGGGTGGTGGTGGCACCAATTTTTGGGACAAGTATTATGGGCGTCAGACCCCCAAATATCCCTCC
>JANMSE010000226.1:0-11401 GCA_031389045.1 Deltaproteobacteria bacterium
GACAACGAATGGCCCTATGCCTAGGAACAAATATCACGAGCAGCAAAGCTGCTCACAAAGAGGGTGTTTCCATGGCGAACAGAAGTACGTCCGAAGTGATCGAACAGTTTAACAATGCATTTCAGCGTCACGATCCATTACTCCTAGAAGGTCTCATTGCCGAGCACTGTGTGCTCGAAAATACGACACCCGCGCCTGATGGCGCGCGGCATGTGGGACATCAGGCGTGCTTGGCGTTGTGGCAGTCGATCGCGACTACGCCGAACACGCGCTTTGATCTCGAAGATGTTGAGAGCGCTGGTGAGCGGGCGATTATTCGCTGGCGGTTCTGGTGGGGGGAGGGAACGCGGAATTCAGTGCGCGGTGTGAACCTGATACGCGTGCGGGACGGGGTGATCGTCGAAGGCATGGGCTACGTCAAAGGCGCATAGTGGTAGGCGACTCCTCTCGCAATGAGTGGTGGCGGCGCGTGTTCTTCCGTTGTGAGAGAACGCGCATTCGCGGTTAGACGGGGCAAGACCAAAGTCTTACTATCTGACCTATGCCGAAACGGTATACTAGTCGGGAATTGATCAAGCTGGCGGAAGAGTGTGGTTGGAGGCTGGTGAGTGTCACAGGAGACCATCACAACTTCAAGCATCCGCAAAGCCGCTTTGTGGTCACCATCGTCCATCCCCAGAAAGATGTACCGGTGGGAGGAGCGGTGGATACGGTGAAGAAGATCAACCTGGAGGTCAAGTGATGCGGTATCTCATCATGTTGGAACAAACAGAAGCGGGATTTGCTGTCCAAGTGCCCGATTTAGCGATCGTGACGTACGGGGACACGATTGAGGCGGCAAAACAGGCGGCTGGTGAGGCCATCCAGAGTAATCTCGCCGCCTATCGAGAGGTTGGACAAGTGGTGCCTGAGCGGCAATCCGTCGAACGGCATTTGGAGAATCCTGAATTTCAAGAATTCGTCTTTGGCTACGTGGAAGTGCCAGAACCCCGAGAACAGATAGCCGCATAGAGTCACGAGAGAGACGCCGTCTCACCCTGCGCCGCGGCACCATCTGGTGGCGACGCTGAAAACGTCGCAGGGCCGAGGGTGGGCGGCGCGCGGCGAGCTTGAGCGTTAGGCAACTTCGTCATAGCCTCGGCTGAGCCATTGGACCAGGCAGAGGCCATTGCCGAAAGGGTCACTCAGACACGCTTGGCGACCCCAAGTAAAGGTGGACAACGGGCCTTCGAGGGCGGCTCCCGCGTCGCGGGCTCTGGCGACAGCAACGTCCAGATCCGCAACCACGAAGTCCAGATGCACCGGCGTCCAGTGGCGGTGATAATCACGAAGCTGAGCAGTATGCGCGCTTGGCGATGACCCAGCCTGCTTGAGCATCAGATAGAGTGGCGATGTCGCGCCGAGCATTTCAGCGACGGTGTCCGCGAACAACCGACGGCTAAGTCGCAAGCCAAGGGCACGTTCGTAGAACCGCACAGCTTCATCTAAGTTGCCGACATCAACGTTGACTACAATCTCCATCTTGAGGACCTCCTCCAGCCTGCGCGCAAAGGGCGCGCTTCTCAGAGTTGAAGAGGGGCGACTGCCCACCTCTTCAGTGTGGGAGGCAGTGTATACACAATCCGATCTTTATATGAGTTCTTGCAGCAGAGCCTTGGCCTCCTGCAAATCCTTCGTCTCGAATCCCTCGGTAAACCAGTCGTATATAGCCGCCAGCATCCGCCGCGCTTCCGCGTGTTTGCCTTGCAGCCGCCACAACCGCGCCAATCCCATCGTCGCGCGCAGCTCAAGCGACTTGGCGTGTTGCGCACGGGCGATGTCAATGGCTTTGAGAAAATACCCCTCCGCTTCCCGCTCCGCTCCGTTTGAGACTAGAAGCTTGTGACTTGAGGCTTGTGGGGAAGGGGAACTAGTCTCTAGCCTCCAGCCTCTAGTCTCTCTTTGCAGTGTCAGCTCCCCTTTGAGCCGGTACAACTCCGCTTCCAGGCGATGCTCCTTGTTGGCAGGGGCGGTCGTCAATGCTTGAGCCAGCAAAGCGTGCGCGCGTTCTCCCTGCCCGACTTTGCCGTAGATCTCCGCCTGGAGGGCCAGGAAGTACGGGTGGGCCAGTTCCGCCCCGGCTTCTTGCCTCGCCGTCAACCCTTGCCGCATATCGCGCAATCCTTCTTCCGCGTGTCCTTGTTCCGCTAATGCCCAGCCGCGTCGGATCGTCCCAGCGGACAACAACGCGGAGAACCCGTACTGTTGCGCGAGCGTCATCCCTTCTTCGGCGTGCTGCTGAGCGCGGGCTCCCTCACGACGTAATTGCGACAGCCCCGCGGCGAAGATCAAGGCGAAGCCGAGGCTGAACGGCTCGGCGCGAGTCCGAGCGTGGAGCAACGCCGTCTGACTTCTCCGCAACGCTTGGTCTGGATACCCCAAAAGCCACAGCACCCGCGCCAACTCACAGAGGCACACCACCCCAGGGTCCGCTCCGCCAAACAACAACGGCACGGATCCGCTCGGTTGTTGCTCGTACAGGGTCACCGCCTGTTCTAAATGCCTGCGCGCGAGAGGAAAGTCGCCCTGCCACAGGACCGTACTGCCCAAGGCTCTGCGCGCTTCCACGAGGAGCGCGGAGTCCTGCATCTCCTCCGCCATCGTGAGCAATCGTTCGCCCTCGGCGCGCGCGGCCAGTAAATCGGCTTGGACATGGTGGAACAGCCACAACCCATGCAGAGCCACAAAAAGCCGTCGCGTCTCCCCTTGTTGCTGACACAGTTCGCGCGCTCGCGTGTACGCGCTGCCCACTTCCGGGGCCGAGGGACCTTTCGTCACTTGCAAGGAAGCGGCCAGCGTGAGTTGCAGCGTGAGTTCCTGCTGCTGTCGTTCCAGCGTGTCGGGCAGCATGGGGAGTAACTCCAGAGCCGTGGTCCAATGCCGAATGGCTTCCGTGTGCGCCGCACGGCGCGCGGCATGGTGCCCAGCCTTGTGCAGCGACGCGATCGCCTGGTCCAGGTTCCCACCGTGCTGATAATGATGCGCCAGCTCACCATAGTGGTCCTCGACCTTGTCCGCGTAGAAGGCTTCCAGCGCCCGCGCCGTGCGCGCATGGAGTTCTTGTCGTCGGGTCCGCGGCACCGTGCCATACGCCACCTCGTGCGTCAGCGCGTGCTTAAACCGGTACACGATTTCTGAAAATGCCGGCTGTTCATACAGAAATTCCTTACGCTGGAGGGACCCAAGGAGCCGGGCCAGTTCCTCTTCGGGCCGCGGCACGACCTGCTTCACCAAGCCCAAGGCAAACTCCCGCCCGACGACAGCTAACTGTTGCAACAGCACCTTCTCTTCTGGCGCGAGACGGTCGATACGGGCCGCGAGTATCCCTTGGACGGTCGGGGGGATACGCATCGATGGGGTGCGCCGCGCGAGCTGATAGTGTTCACGCTCGCCACTCAGCACCCCTTCCTCGGCTAAGGTTTGCACCACCTCTTCGATGAAAAACGGCGTGCCTTGGGTCTTGTCCAAGATGAGTCGTTGCAGATCGTTGAGGGGCGTGTTGTTTTCCCGCGCTCCTGGAGGAAGCGGGGACGAGCCCAAGAGCGCGGCGAGGAATTCTTCCGCCTCGGCGGTGGTGAAGGAGTCCAACCGCACTTGTGAGTAATACGTTTTCTGACCCCACGCCGACCGATATTCAGGGCGGTAGTTCACCAGCAGGAGGATGTGGCTTGAGGCGATTCCTTCACTCAGCGTGTCGAGAAACTCCTGCGTCTCAGCGTCGATCCAATGCAAGTCTTCAAGGATGAGAATGAGCGGCTGATTCAGGCTTTCGCGGACGAACACCTGCTTGAGCGCCGCCAAGGTCCGTTGTCGGCGAATCCGTGGGTCCATCTGTCGCAGTGGGGAGATCGGCTCTTCGATTCCAAGCAACGCCAGCAGATACGGCAAGGTGGGCTCCAAGCCGCGGTCAAGCATGAGCACTTTGCCGCCGACCTTCTCTCGCCGTTTGCGCTCTTCGTCATCGGCGTGAATGTCGAAATAACTTTTGAGCAGTTCGATCACCGGCAGATACGCGGTCGCCTTGCCATGCGACACCGCATGGGCTTCCAGCACCACACAGCCGTGTATCCGTAGGGGCGTATAATCATACGCCCCTACAAACTCATGGAATAACCGCGATTTCCCGACCCCAGCCTCGCCCATCACACCCACGATTTGCCCCTGCGCGGCCTTGGCTTGGGTCAAGGCATGGTGGAGGTGGTCCAGCTCTCTCCGCCGTCCAACAAACCGCGCCAGCCCTCGCCGCGCCGCTACTTGCAACCGCGTCTGTAATGACCCCACCCCTTGCACTTCGTAGATGGCAAGGGGTTCTTCCATGCCTTTGACCTGGGTCTTGCCCAAGGCTTTGAAGGCGAAATATCCATCCGTGAGTTTATGCGTGGCGGCCGTGACCAGAATCGACCCCGGCACCGCCAGTTGCTCCATCCGCGCCGCTAAGTTCGTCGCATGTCCCACGGGCACATAGTCCGAGTGCTGCTCATCTTTGCGGATTGACCGCAGCACGACTTCGCCGGTATTCACCCCGACGTGCATCAGCAATGGAGGGAATCCCCGGGCGCGGAGGGTTTCAGCATAACGGCGCATCTCCTCTTGCATGCGCAGCGCGGCATGGAGCGCCCGCTGGGGATGATCTTCATGGGCAATCGGCGCCCCGAACAGGGCGAAGATCCCATCACCTAACACTTGCGCCACGGAGCCGTCATACCGATGCACGGCGTCCATCATCAGTTGCAAGGCGGGATCAATCAGCGCCCGCGCCTCTTCGGGATCAAGGCCTTCAATCAACGCCGTTGAGCCTTTGAGATCGGCAAACAACGCAGTGATGGTCTTGCGCTCGTCGGTTGTCTCGCCACTCGCGGTGAGTTCTTCCGGTTCCGTGCGCAAGCGCTCGGTGAGAGGAGCGGGCGCGAAGTTGCCTGTGGATTGGGCGCTGCCCAGCAACGCCTGAAGATTGACGCCCGGATGGACTTGAGAGGTGAGGGGCGCGCCGCACCCTCCACAGAACCGATCGGCTCCGTCGTTGGCGAAGCCACAGCGATCACAGGCCAGCGGAAAGGAAGCGCCGCACCCAGCGCAGAATTTTCGACCGGGTTTATTGTCGGTTTGGCACTGTGCACAGAACATGTGGTGGCGCTCCTCACCGTGGTGTGGCACGAAAGACGCTGGCAGAAGTTCCGTGGTCAACATAATCGCCTCCTTGCCTCCTTGTCAAAGGTCGCGGGTTTCATAATCCCATGCCCAGAGATTCACTCTCACCACCATAATAATGCCCTGGCCGGGTGCGGCTTCGGCGGGAGGGAAAGCGCGCTCTCCCTTCCGCCGTGCACCACGGCCAGGTCCTAGCGAGGGACGGACAGCTAGTGCTACATCGGGGGCATCTTGGGAAACTTAGCCAGCTCGGGATTCATAAAGTCCCACGTCGGTTCCGCCGAACACTCGTAGCGGACCGCGCCACACGCGCACCCACCAGTAAACGGAGCAACCATACCGACCTCCTTTGGTTGCGGGTTTCTTGACAGACTGTATGTATTTACAGTATTTAGGCGCTATGTCAACTATTCCTTTGACCGCGCGGCAAGAAAAGTTGTTACGCTTGATTGAAACCAGTCACGCCACGCGGGGCTATGTCCCCAGCCTGCACGAGTTGGCGCAGGCGATGGGGATTGCCTCGTTGCAGGGCGTCAAGGATCATCTCACCGCCCTGGAACGCAAAGGCTATATCCGGCGCACTCCAGGGCGACGGCGTGCCATTGAAGTGCTGCACCCTCTCACGCCATTGACCGGAAGCCTACCAATTCTGGGGCGCGTGGCCGCCGGACGCCCGTTGCTGGCCGTGGAGAATCGCGAAGGGGCGTTGAGCTTGAGCCCGGAGCTGCTAGGTACCGGTGAGCATTTCGCGCTTCGCGTCCAGGGGGACAGCATGATCGACGCGGGGATTCACGATGGGGATTACGTCATCGTGCGCCAGCAAGAGGCCGCGAACTCCGGGGCGATCGTGGTGGCCCTGCTGGGCGAGGACGTCACGGTGAAACGGTTGCGGAAGAAAGGCGCGGCTCTGATGCTCGAAGCGGCCAATTCCGCCTACGCGCCGATTCCGCTCACCAAGGGTGCTCCGCCGCCACGGATTCTCGGAACGGTGGTCGGCTTGTATCGGCATCTACGCGGCCCGCGGTAAGGACGCCGGACAAATTTTTTGTCAAAGCGCCAACACGAACAATCCGGGAGAAGGAAGGAAAATATGCAACGTGTGTTCACTCTCGTCATCCTTTTGCTCGCTTCCCCGACCTCCGCGCTCGAATGGCAGGACAGTCCGCGGGTCACCCAGCTCTTTCAGGACGCCAACGTTCATGGCACGTTCGTGCTGTACGATGTCACGGCACAACGTGTTATTGGCTATGACGCGACGCGAGCCAATACCCGCTTTGTTCCGGCCTCCACGTTTAAGATTCCCAATACGCTGATCGGGCTCTCGGTGGGAGCAGTCAAGGATGTTGATGAAGTGTTGCCCTATGGCGGCAAACCCCAACTTATAAAGACCTGGGAGAAGGACATGAGTTTGCGGGAGGCCATCCCGCTGTCCAACGTCCCGATCTATCAGGAACTCGCGCGGCGTATCGGCCTGGACCGCATGCGTGAAAGCGTGTCGCGCCTGGACTTTGGGAACGGAGAAATCGGGACGGTGGTGGACACGTTCTGGTTAGTCGGGCCGCTGAAGATTAGCGCGGTCGAGCAAACCCGATTTCTCGCGCGCTTAGCCCAAGAGACCTTGCCGTTTCCTCAACCGCCGCAAGCGAGCGTTCGTGAGATCATTCGTCTTGAGCAAGGGGACAACTGGACGCTGTATGGCAAAACGGGGTGGGCGAACGCGCCAAACCCAGGGGTGGGATGGTGGGTGGGGTGGGTACAGAAAGGGGAACGTGTGTACGCATTTGCCTTGAACCTCGACATCCAGAACGCGGCTGATGCCAGTAAGCGAATCGAACTGGGCAAAGCCAGTCTCAAGGCGCTGGGGGTCCTGTAAGGCGAAAGCGGACTCGGATGCACACCAGGCACGCCGAACGTGGAGGACCCAGCGCCTCTGGGATTCCCCCCAGACGCCCAATGGCATTAAGTTAAGCAGCCGTGTCATTGCGAGCAGCGAAGCAATCTTTGTTTTGTTGGAGATTGCTTCGTCGTCCGACTCCTCGCAATGACAGTCACCCCCTTAACTTAATGCCATTGCCCCATACGCCGGGGGGCTATCGCGATTGCTGGACCTCGAAACGGCTTCCGTTGTTCGTCATTCCGCACTCCTCATTCTTAACGGGACCACCACCGCCAAGACCATGAAAAAGACGCCGACTTCCGCCTGTAACCGCATGGGGGAGAAGAGCCAGACCACCGCTGCCGCCGCGACGATCAACCCAGACATGGCGAACGTCTGCGCGGAGATGTCGTCATCTGGAAGCCATGACAGAAATGCGGGAATCAGTGCCATCCCCGTGCCAACCATAATGAGCGGTACGGTATAGATATTCAGATCAAGCCCCTTGCCACCGCCCCACAACAGCAGAAACACCAGCACTTGCGTCGCGAGCAGCATGCCAACGACGCCTCCCGCGCCACGGCCACCGGCACCACACAAGAGGGCGCCAATACCGGCGAGCAGTGCGAAAAAGCCAAGGAACGCCCAATAATTGCGTTCGACCGCGGCCTGCACCGCCGCGACGATGCCCAACAAACCACCACCAAGACGAAACTGTACGTCCTGCCCATTTTGCGACGCCAGAAATTCGTGCGCCCGTGTGAAGGCGCGCTCCACCGTCGCGGGTGAGTAGTGGCGATAGAACAAGGTGACCGCCGTGGTGTGGAAATCGGTGGAGAGCATCCGTGCGACTTCACTCGGTGTGGCCGCCGACGAGATGATCCGAAAAACCACCTGCCCAGCGGAATTGAGATCGTCCGGGATCACTTCCCACTTGGGAATGTCTTCGTGAAACATCCTCGTGACCGACTTCACCAAATTGGTAATGGCGAACGAGCCGCCGAAGTGCTCGTCTTCCGCCATGTGGTGCTGAAAGGATTCGAGGGCCAACAATGCCTTGGGGTCACGAAAAGAAGAGTTGGGGGTCGCTTGCGCGATGACAATGAGCTGATTGACCCCAACGAAGTTGTCATTCACCCGCGTAAACGCCTGTGAGTAGGGGTGGGAAGGATAAAAGAGGTTGGTGCCCATCAGCTCTCGCCCGGCTTCGAGTTGGAGTGCCGCGAAGATCCCAACCGCGCCCACGATCAGCCCACCAACTGGAGAGGACACGAGCGGACGGAGCACCGCCCACACGCCGTCCATCACTCGCCCCGCCAGTCGTTGGGCCCATCCCCTGCTCTTGGCGTCAACGGTTCGTGGCCGCACGCTGGCGGACCACAACGGCAAGAGCGTCCACAACGCGATCAACAATCCCCCAATCCATCCGGCGGCGAAGAGGCTGACCGTGCGAATCACCGGCACATCGGACACCAGCAATAAGAGGAGGAAGACCCCGGCATCGACACTCAGCGCGAGGGTCAAGGGCCGCCAGAGGAGGGCTCCAGTACGCGCGAGGGGTTGGAGATGTCCATCGTGATCCGCGAACGGCGTGGCTTCATGGTGATAGGCATGCGCGAAACGTGTGGACCACTGGACGACGAGCGCGACGCCTCGTGCCGCTAATGGCAACATGACAAGGAGTGAGAATGGGTCAAACGTGAGCTGCCGCGCGCCCAGCACACCGAAGCCACATACGGCCCCGACGAGGTTGACCAGCAAGACGAGCAGGGCACCTGACAGCGCCCCGAGCATCTGCCCGGCAAGGAAGAGGATGAGGACTCCGCTCACGAGCACCAGCAGCAACACGCGCGGGGCGGCCTCAATCAGCCATGCGGCCAAGGCGAGATTGCCGGTGAATTCAATGTCCGTGTTGGCGTCCCGTTCGCGGGCCACCAGGGCCTGCAACCGCTCGAAGACGATGCGTGGTTCCGCCATGCCATCCCAAAACCCCGCGCGAATCAGGGCCGTCTTGTCATCTGGAGAGACATAGACCCCACGAATCCCCAGATTGGTGTAGACCGCGTTTTTAATACGGGCGAGCACTTCTGGCCGTTGTGGCTGCTCAGGGCCTTCCACGACCGGCATGATGTTGATGCTACCATCCTGGACACGAATATCCTTCAACCGTGGCGTCGTGAGTGACATCACCTCAAAGGGGTTCACACCTTTGGTGTCGAGCAAGTCCACGCTAATCCGGTGAATCTTGCCCAAGGTTTCGTTCGTATAGATCGTGCCTTCCTTGACGGTGACCGTGACCACCACCGCGTTGGTCAACTTCAACATTTCCGGGAATTCCTGATAGAGACGGACATGCGGGTGCGCACTCGGATAGTAATCCGTGATTCTCGCGGCCAACGTGACCTGTCGTGCCAGCCATCCTCCCCCGCCAAGCGCGGCGAGCAAGAATACGAAAACAAACACCCGGTGACGGATCACGAAACGGCTGTACGTCAGGCCCCACGACTGGCTTGTCATAGCTTGCTCCCTCCGATTTTCGCGCGGCACTATACCATTCGTGCTTGCGTGGGGCGAGCGATTCCCCCAGCGACAAAAGGGAGTCCTCCCCCTGAGCGCAATGGCATTAAGTTAAGCAACCGTGTCATTGCGAGCAGCGAAGCAATCTTTGTTTTGTCGGAGATTGCTTCGTCGTCCGACTCCTCGCAATGACAGTCTCTCCCACTAACGTAATGCCATCGCCCTAAGCGCGGGGGGGTGTTGTCTTTTCTACTGGCTGCTGACTACTGACTATGCGTCGGTACAGACGCAATATCTTGCGTCTCTACTGACTTCCTGAGCGCCGGGGTTTGTTGACAAGCGTTCGTCACCTGGTCTAAGAGAGGGGCACGTTTTTCAGTGCGCGCTAAGGAGGGAACGTTATTATGACAGGGAAGATACTGTGCCCGAAGCGACTCTTGGCTGGAGTCGTCCTGCTGATGGGAGTGATCGGAGGGCACGTTGGGCATGCGACCGCACAAGAGGCGGTACGTATTCGTGACCATCTCTATGCCGCTCATCTTATTTCAGCGGATGAGGGCTGGGTGGTTGGCAGTTTTGGCGCGATTTACCACACGAAGGATAAGGGGAAAACGTGGGAGCGTCAGGACAGTAAAGTGTTTGAGCCACTCTATGGGGTGCGCTTCACGTCAGCGACCGAAGGCTGGATTGCTGGTAAGTCGGGGCTCATGCTGCATACGACGGATGGGGGAAAAATCTGGGAGAAACAGGTCACCGGCACCACCAACCATCTCTTTAACCTCGCTTTTCTCGATAACCAACGGGGCATAGCCATTGGGGACTTCGGTACGATTATCCACACGGCTGACGGGGGAAAAACCTGGCAAGGCACGACCGCCGGAGAAGACGTGTTTCTTTATGCGGTCGTGATGCACGAGTCAGGCAAAGCCTGGATTGCTGGCGAACGTGGCATGCTGCTGCTCAGTGAAGATGGGGGCGCGACCTGGACGAAACAACCGACGGGAACCGAAGTCACGCTTTTGGGACTGACGTTCAAGGATGGTGCCTTTGGCTGTGCCGTGGGCATGGATGGCACGATTCTCCAAAGCGAGGACAGTGGCAAAACGTGGAAATCCTACGAAAGCCCGGTGCAGACCGCTTTATATAATGTCGCGCTTGATGGTGACGTCGGATTAGCCGTTGGCGATGAAGGGGTCATTCTTTCTTCTTCCGACGCCGGCAGGAACTGGAGTTTGCTCGATTCCCCGGAAGAACTTTCGCTGTACTGGATGATGGGTTTGTCAATTATTCCCGGCTCCCACGGTATCCTGACTGGCTCCAATGGATTAGCCCTCTTCTCCGAGGGGGGAAAGGTCGATTTCGGGAGTCGATTCAAGCGCTAACCTCTTCTTTGCTCCACGAACGGGAACGACCACAAACGGGGAACTGTCGAACGTGTGGTCGTCGTACTCAAAGAGGACGAAATTTTTGACCTCAGGCAGCCACTAAGGAGGGCTCTACCATGCTCCCACGCGTTTGGATGGAAGCGTACATCAATTTCCTGCTGCGATTTCGCATTCCGATCATTATCGCCGTTTCAATCGTCACGCTGTTTCTGACCTGGCATGCCAGAAACATGCAGGTGTATACCAACTTCTTCGATCTCTACCCGCCTGGCCATCCCTACATTCAGCTCTACCAGGAATATCGCAAGATGTTTGGCACCGCCAACGTCCTGATGATTATGATTGAGAAGAAGGATGGGGACATTTTCAATGTTGATACGATTAACAAAGTCAACAAGGCCACCATCCAGGTGATGGAGACGCCCGGAGTGAATCC
>JANMSE010000256.1:0-13734 GCA_031389045.1 Deltaproteobacteria bacterium
TAACATATTCATAACGCTTTTCCTCGGACGCTGTGTCATACCCGGTCTTTCCTGGAGAGAGAAGAGGGGGGGCTCGTCTTTACAGGGGCTCGGATAAAAGAGATAAGAAGTAGTCGTCAAACGGTTACCACAGAAAGGGGGAAGAACCGATGATCCCACTCGTCGTGAATGGTCAGGAACATAAGGTTGATGTGAGCCCGGACATGCCGCTGTTATGGGTGTTGCGGGATGTGGTTGGTCTCATGGGCACCAAGTATGGGTGTGGCATGGCGCTCTGCGGCGCGTGCACAGTGCATCTTGATGGTGAAGCGGTCCGTGCCTGCATGCTGCCAGTGTCCGCCGCCGAGGGCAAAAAGATTGTCACCATTGAAGGGCTGTCCCCACAAGGCGACCATCCCGTGCAAAAAGCCTGGGTCGAACACCAAGTGCCCCAGTGCGGGTACTGCCAGTCGGGGATGGTGATGGCGGCCGCGGCGCTGCTCGCCAAAACGCCGAAGCCGACCGACGCGGACATTGATGCCGGAGTCACGAACATCTGTCGGTGTGGGACGTACGTGCGTATTCGCGCGGCGATTCATACAGCGGCGGGGAAAGCGTAAGAGGAGAGCACGACAATGAAACAATCATCTCAAATTTCTCGCCGTTCCTTCCTGCTGCGCTCCGCCGCTGTCGGTGGTGGGTTGATGCTAGAAGTCAGTTTGCCAATGAGTTTGTTCGCGAAAGAAGCAAAAGAGGGCTCGGCCACCAGCCACGGGCCGGAAGTCACCGCGTGGGTGCTCATCAGCCCGGACGATAAGGTCACCATTCGGGTCGCTCGTGTGGAAATGGGGCAGGGGAGTTACACCGGGTTGCCAATGCTCATCGCCGAGGAACTGGGCTGCGATTGGGACAAGGTCCAACCAGAGTATGCTTCGACGAGCGAGAACCTGCGCCGCAATCGGGTCTTCGGCGACATGCTGACCGGTGGCAGTCGGTCGATTCGCGATAGTCAGGAGTACCTCCGCAAAGCCGGAGCCGCCGCGCGCACCATGTTGATTACCGCCGCCGCGCAACGCTGGAGTGTGCCAGCTTCCGAATGCACAGTGGACAAGGGGGTTATCACCCACGGCCCCAGCAAACGACAGGTGAAGTTTGGTGAGGTGGCCGCCGATGCCGCGAAACTCGACGTGCCCAAGGATGTGCCGCTGAAAGACCCCAAGGACTGGAAAATCCTCGGCCAGCCGATGAAGCGGTTCGACATTCCCGACAAGGTGACGGGCAAGACCGAGTTCGCCATTGATGTTCACCCACCAGGATTGCTCTATGCGTCAATCGCGCATTGCCCCGTGTTTGGCGGCAAGTTGAAGAAAGCGGACGCCGACAAGGTGGCCAAGATGCCCAATGTCGTCAAAGTCGTGCCCTTGGAGAGCGCGGTTGCCGTGGTGGCCGAGAAGAGTTGGTGGTTCGCGCAGCAGGCGTTGAAGGAGCTGCCGATTGAATGGGACCTGGGCGCGAACGCCAAGGTGAGCAGCGCCAGTATCATGGAGTTTCTGCGTGAAGGGCTCACGGTGAAAGGCGCGCCCGTGTCGCGGCATGAAGGCGATACGGAGAAAGCCTTCGCGGCGGCGGCCAAGACGGTGGAAGCGGAGTATTATGCTCCGTACCTCGAACACGCGACGATGGAGCCGCAGAACTGCACCGTGCTCATCAAGGATGGCCGCATGGATATTTGGGCACCGTCGCAGAACAGCGAAGCCACGGCGGCGACGGCGGCGGCGACGGCTGAAATCCCGGTCACCAACG
The DNA here is from genome assembly GCA_031389045.1 of Deltaproteobacteria bacterium. Taxonomy (GTDB): domain Bacteria; phylum Desulfobacterota; class Binatia; order Bin18; family Bin18; genus JABFSC01. The sequence continues at coordinate 1,783 of JANMSE010000256.1, forward strand.
TCGAAGTGCATAAGGTCCATCTCGGTGGTGGCTTTGGCCGGCGCGGGTTGTTTCTCGATTTCGTGCGGGAAGGCGTGCAGATTGCCAAGGCGATGCCGGGCAAACCCATCAAGATGATCTGGTCCAGGGAAGAAGACATTCAGCATGGGCGCTATCGGCCCGTGGCGCTGGTGAAGATGAGAGCGGCCCTTGATGCCGAGGGTGCGCCGACGGCGTGGTACGTGCGACAGGCGGACCAGTCGATTTTCAACGACGTGGCCCCGGAGCGGATCAAGGATGGAATCGATACCGTTGGGGTGCGGACGTTTTCCGATGCGCCCTACGCGTTTCCCAATATCCACATGGAGTATGCGATGCGGAACACGCACGTGCCGCCGGGTCCGTTGCGCGCCGTGGCGCATACGCACAACCCATTTTTCCGCGAGAGCTTCATTGATGAAGTGGCGCACGCCGCTGGGCAGGACCCGTATCAATTCCGTCGCAAACTGTTAGCGAAAGCCCAGAAGGACTTGGGGATTCTGGATGCGGTGGCCAAGGCCGCCAACTGGGAGAAACCGTTGCCGGCTGGGGTACATCGTGGCATCGCGGTGCAGGATTCCTACGGCAGTTACACGGCGGGCGTGGCGGAAATCTCAGTGAGTGACAAAGGCGAGCTGAAAATTCACCGGATCATCGTCGGGATCGATCCGGGATACGCCGCCAACCCAGATTCGGTGCGCGCGCAAGCCGAGGGGTGCGTGGTCTACGCCTTGGGCGCGCTGTTGTATAGTGAGATCACCATCAAGGATGGCCGCGTGGAGCAGTCTAATTTTCACGATTATCAGGTGCCCCGCATTCACGAGATTCCAAAGACGGAAGTGGTGCTCGCGCCGAGTGGTGGTTTTTGGGGAGGCGCGGGCGAGCCGACGTTCGCGCCGGTGGCGCCGGCGATCTGTAACGCCATCTTCGCGGCCACTGGCAAACGCATTCGCTCAATGCCGTTGAAACAGCAGGATTTGCGCAAGGCGTAACCTCATAACGAGAAAAAATATCTTATCCCTCGGAACGGGGGATAAGGTGAGGGTTGCTTCGGAGTGTTTTCGTTCTCACGTCGTTCTTTTCTCGCCAGTGTTGTTGGCACGTTCCTCGTGCCTTTCCTTCGCGTTCGGCCCGCGCTTGCCCTCCCGGCCAATCTCGACCCATTGATTCGTGAAGTGTCGGGCGGAGGGCTGCCCAAGACCGGTCGTGTGACGCTCACGCTGCCCCCACTGGCCGAGAGTGGGAACTCCGTCTCACTCAAAGTGCGGGTCGAGAGTCCGATGACGGCGACGGACTATGTGAAGAGCATTCATATCCTGTCGGAGAAAAACCCGCGTCCCGTCATCGCGCGATTTCATTTCAACCCGCGCTCCGGTAAGGCGGAAATTAGTACCCGTGTGCGACTCGCTGGGTCCCAGCAAATCGTGGCGGTCGCGGTGATGAGTGACGGGTCCGCTTGGCTCGCGACGGCGGATGTGGTGGTGATCGCCGCCGCGTGTGGAGTCGAGAGTAAGGATACGTGAGCACGGCATGAGCAATACGCGCATTCAGGTCCCGGAGAAAATCACGCGTGGCGACGTGGTGGAAATCCGACTCCTCATTCACCATCCGATGGAGACCGGGTTTCGCCATAACAATGTCGGGCGGCCAATTCCCCAGAATGTCATCAAGTTGGTGACGTGTCGGTACGATGGCGAAGAAATTTTCCGCGCCGAACTGTTTTCCGGCGTGGCGGCGAACCCCTATTTGGCGTTCTTTACCACGGTGAATGAATCCGGCGAACTGGAAGTGACGTGGGCTGATGAGGCTGGTGCGACGGAAACTGAACGCCTCCGGGTGACGGTGGGAGCATGACGAAATCCCGGTTCTTCTTCTTGAGTCTCGCTTGCTTATGCAGTGCTTCTCCGGGCTGGGCTGAATCCAATCGGTCGCATGGCGCGGCCTTGGTGCACGCTTGTGCGGCGTGTCATGGTCCCGATGGCCAAAGTCAGGGAGCCATTCCTTCGTTCACAACTCTGCCGAAAGAACGACTGGTGGCGGCATTGCGGGCATTTCGCGATGGCACGCGCCCTGGCACGGTGATGAACCGCATCGCCAAAGGGCTTGAGGATGTGGATATTGAGGCGATCGCTGCTTACATCTCCGCGCCAAGGGAGTGAACGGCTTTTCAATGGGATTCATCTGGCGAGGCCAGATATGGTAGGGTGCCGACATGAGTGACATCACGATGATTACCGAAGTGGAAATTCTCTCGCGGGTGATTGCTCCCGAAGCGCCAACGTTGCCGCCAGATGCCGCCAATATCATCCTTTCTTTTGATTTTCCCAGGGAGGACCGGGATCGTATGGCGCAGTTGGCGGAGAAAGCACAAGACGGAACGCTGACCTCCGAAGAGCAGGCCGAGATTGATTGCTATGAGCGGGTTGGCCATTTCCTGTCGCTCCTGCGCGCGAAAGCGCGTATCTCCTTGAAACACACACCCGCCATCCTCTGATTGACCAATGGAGCAGTCTCTCCTTCAACAAGTCTGGCAGCGAGCCAAGTCGGTGTGTGAGTACTGCAAAATGCCACAGCAGTATGATTTGTTGACGTTCCAAGTTGATCATATCATTGCCCGCAAACATCACGGGACGGACGATTTAGCGAATCTCGCCCTTGCGTGCTACGCCTGTAATAACCACAAAGGGCCAAATGTCGCGGGAGTGGATACCTACACAAGTGAAATTGTGCGCTTGTTTCATCCGCGCCAAGATATGTGGATGGACCATTTTGAGTGGCACGGGGCTGTTCTCTCCGCTCGTACCGCGGTTGGAAGGGTGACGATTGATGTTCTTGTCATCAATGGCCCGCATCGCGTGCGTCTCCGACGAATGCTTATCCTTGAGGGCGTATTCCCTCTATAGGTCTCCACATTTATGCCAACCCGTCGCCAATTCCTCAGCCTTGCTGGAACTTTGCCGTTGGTGCTCTCAACGCCCCGTCACGTCTGGGCCAAACCCCGTGCGCGAGTGGTCATTGTCGGTGGCGGGTTCGGCGGAGTCACCTGCGCGAAATATCTCAGATGCGCCGATCCTTCTCTTGAAGTCACGCTTGTCACGCCACAGCGACAGTTTGTGACCTGTCCACTCAGCAACGCGGTGCTTGTTGGGATGCAAGAGCTTGCCTCGCTGACGTATACCTATGACCAACTGCGCGACCGCCACGGTGTTCGTGTTATCTACTCCACCGCGTCCGCGCTTGATCCCCTCAAGCATCGCGTGACACTGAAGAACGGGACCACGCTGACGTATGATCGGCTGGTACTCTCCCCCGGAGTTGAATTCCCCTGGGACGCTTTGGTGGGGTACGATGCCGCGGCGAGTAAAATCTTTCCGCATGCCTGGGAAGCTGGACCCCAGACCCTGCTGCTGCGTCGTCAGCTTGAAGCCATGCCGGATGGCGGGCTGGTCGTCATTACCTCGCCAGAGGCTCCGTTTCGCTGTCCGCCGGGGCCGTATGAGCGGGCGAGTCTGATCGCGCATTATCTCAAAACCCATAAGCCGAAATCGAAGGTGGTGATTCTCGACGCGAAGGACACCTTTACCAAGCACGAACTGTTTCGCGCCGCGTGGAAGCGGTTGTATCCACAGTCACTCGAATGGGTGTCCGGCTCCCAGGGCGGGCGCGTCATGCGGGTTGATATCAAGAGCAAAACCGTGCACACCGAGTTCGAGGAATATCGCGCCGCCGTGACGAACATCATCCCGCCCCAGCGAGCGGCGGCGATCGTGCGTACGGTCGGGCTCGATCAAGGCACTGGCTGGTGTCCGGTGCGGGCGAGTACGTTCGAGTCTACTGTTCATCCGGGTATCCATGTCATTGGCGACGCGGCCATCGCCAATCCGATGCCGAAATCGGCGTTCAGCGCGAACAACCAAGCCAAGGTGTGCGCGGGGGCGATTGTCGCGTTGCTCCGGGGCGAGGCGATTCCGCAGCCGGTGTTGATGAATACCTGTTACAGTCTCGTGGCTCCTGATTACGGAATTTCGATCGCGGCGGTGTATCGAGTGAGCAATGACAAAATCTTCGCGATTCCGGGGAGTGAGGGGATCAGTCCGCTTGACGCGCCTGATGAGTATCGGGCGCGGGAGGCGGACTATACGCGCGCTTGGTATGCCAACATCACGGCGGATACGTTTGCGTGAAATGAGATTGTTGATCGCAACGCTATTGGCTCTTTCCGCGCTCTGGCCCCAAGTTTTCGCCAACGATGTCCCCTTCCCACCCGGCGACCCCGACCGGGGCCGACAGATTGTTCTTGCCCGTGACAAAGGCGATTGCGTGATTTGTCACGCGATGCCGCTCCCAGGCCGCGAGTCGCATGGGACTATTGGACCGCCGCTTGATGGTGTGGGCCAAAGATACAACGCGAACGATCTCCGGGCGCGCGTGAGCGACCCAAAAGCGTTCAACCCGCACTCCATCATGCCCGCGTATGTCCGAGTCACTGGACTGCATCGCGTGCTGAAAAGTTATCAAGGCACGCCGATTCTCAGCGCCCAGGAGATTGAGGATGTGGTCGCCTATCTGCTCACACTGAAAGAGGCACTGAACGCAAGTGAAATGCCCACGCTACGACTTGCCACGGAGACGAACCGTCGCTCTGGTTATGACTTTCTCTCGCCAGAAAACCAGCAGTTACAAAATGATGCGTTCGCCAATCCCGGCATGCTGTGGGCGGAGAAAGGGCGCGCGTTGTGGAACGCGATTGACGGACCGGCGAAGAAGTCGTGCGCGAGCTGCCACCATGAGGCGGAACAGAGCATGCGCGGCGTGCGCGCCCGGTATCCCCAGTTTGACCCGCGACGTAAGAAACTCATCAGCCTGGAGCAGCGCATCAACTACTGTCGCGCAACCCGTATGCGGGCGCGGCCCTATCCGCATGAGTCCGAAGCCTTGTTGGCGCTGACGACTTTCGTGGGATTGCAGTCGCGTGGCCTGCCTATCAATGTCCAGGTCGATGGCCGCGCGCGCCCATTCTTCGAGTCTGGGAGAGATTTCTTCATGCGACGCCGGGGGCAACTCGACCTCGCTTGTGCGCAGTGTCACGAAAATAATGCTGGACAACGGCTGCGCGGCGAGGTAGTGAGCCAGGGACAGAGTAATGGGTTTCCGATCTATCGGCTTCTGTGGCAAACCTTGGGATCGCTCCAGCGGATGTTTCAGTGGTGTAATACGGCGGTGCGCGCCGAGCCGCTCGCGTACGGGGCGGACGAGTATGTGAACCTGGAGCTGTATCTGGCGTGGCGCGGACAGGGCCTCCCCGTGGAGACCCCGGCGGTGCGACGGTGAGATGAAGCTGAAGCGGATGAAATGAACGCAGAGAAAAAAGGAGGACTGAGATGAAACGACAAGTATGGTCGGCGGTGTTTGTCATGGCGCTGCTCGCGCCCGTGTCTGGATACGGAGCGGACGCGAAAGAGGCGGCGAAGAAAGGAGACGCGATGAAGACGGCGGTCCGTCCCTCGCGGGTAATGGAGGACAGCAAAACGTTTTCGCCAGAGGCGGTCGCGTTTCTGAAGCAGCCGTTCGCCTCACAGTTAGTGACGATCAACCCCAAGGGAAATCCGCAGGTCACGGTCATGTGGTTCAAGTATGAAGACGGCGCGCTCTTGTTCACGACAACCACGGATCGCATCAAGTTCCGCAATATGCAAAAAGACCCGCGCGCGACCCTCGCCGTGGTCGATCCCACCAACATGTACAAATGGGTGATCGTTGATGGAAAATTCTCCGTCGATCCGCGTGACCCGGAGGCGTTCTACCGTGGCCTCGCGGAGCATTATCTCACGGGTGAAGGGCTGGAGGCGTGGAAAAAGAGTGCGCAGATGGACAAACGGACGGTGTTGAAGCTGACGCCGACGCAAGTGCGGGCCATGGGGTTGGCGCAGGAATGAGGGGCATGATTGCTTGCAAGCGTTCAGCGGTCAGCCGTCAGCAAAAAAGGGGGAAACGGGGAAACGGTTAAAAGGGAAAGAGGGGAAATGGGGAATAGGGACAATACAAAATTCTTTTCTGTTCTTCTTCCTTTTACCCTTTTACCCTTTTACCCTTTTACCCTTTTACCCTTTTACCCTTTTACCCTCTTCCCTGGTTCCCTCTGAGTTCATAGCTGACTACTGAAAGCTGAAACCTGACTGCTGACGATTTATGAGGGAGGCAATAATGAGCAGAAGTTTCGTAGGAGACAAACAACAGAAATCCAATGGACGTCGAGCGTTTCTCAAGGGACTGAGCCTTGGCGTCGGCGGGCTCGCGGTGGGCTCGCTGGCTGGTGGTTTGGCCCATGCCGCTGAGCAAAGCGCGACCACCGCCGATCCTGGCTTATTCGTCACGATGTTTTCCATGCGCTCCATGCGGCGACTCAAACCAGACCCCATTCCAGAGGCGACGCTGCGGAAGATCGTCGAAGCGGGGATTCATGCCCCCAGCGGCGGCAACCGCCAAGAGTGGGGATTCATTCTGGTGCGTGATCCTGAACTGAAACGGTTTATCCGTGACCGTTATCAGGCGACGCAGCAACAGATGGCGGCCTTACAGCCCCCATTGAGCGAACTCCCGCCTGACCGCCAACGCGCGAGGAAGGCGGGCATGTACCTGTCCGAGCACATGCACGAAGCTCCGGTCTTGTTGCTCGCGTGCATGGCCAAGACCTATCCCGCGTGGAAAGAGCATGTCCGTGGCAGCACGGCGACCGTGCATGCGTCGATCTATCCAGCCGTGCAAAACATCTTGTTAGCATGCCGCGCGCATGGGATCGGTGCGACGCTCACCACGACCCACTGTATGTTCGAGGAAGAGTTAAAGCAGAAAGTGGGGGTACCCGAGAACATGGAAATTTCCGCGCTGCTCCCGTTAGGTTTCCCGAAGGGCAAGTTCGGCCCCACGAAACGGAACCCGGTTGACGAGGTGCTTTTCTGGGATCGGTGGGGGAATAAGAAGGCGTAAGGGGCTGGGGAACCGGGGGGAAATGGGGAAACGGGTAAAAGGGTAAAAGGACAATAAGACAAAAGGGCAAAAGGGCAAAAAGGCAAAAAGGAGGAGCAGATCTCATCTTATTCCTTTTTCCCGTTTAACCTTTTTCCCGTTTAACCTTTTTCCCGTTTAACCTTTTCCCCGTTTCCCCCGCCCCCTGTCCCCGCCCCCCCCGGCTTAACACTGACGAAAGAAGGGATTATGCCACTCATCTCATTGAAAGATGCAACGGTTGTTGTTTTAGGCGGCAGTTCAGGAATTGGACTGGCCACGGCGCAGGGCGCGCAGGCACAAGGGGCGCGCGTCATTATCACTGGCCGTTCGGCGGAGAAGCTCCACGCCGCGCAAGCCGTGTTGGGCACTTCGGCTCGAACCGTGGTCTTGGATGTCGCCGATGAAGCAGGGACGCGCAAGCTGTTTGAGGAAATGGACCACCTCGACCATATCTTTATGACCGCGGGCACGCTTGTCCGCGATGGGCATCTGGCCCCAGAAACCGCCGCGCTCCGTCCGGCGATGGACACGCGCTTCTTGGGCGCGTTGTACGCGGCCAAGTATGGCGCGCCGAAGATACGGAGTGGCGGGTCGATCACCTTTATGTCTGGAACGGCGGCGCGCAGACCCTTGAGCGGCGCTTCGGTCGCTTCCGCCTCCTGTGGCGCGGTGGAGTCATTCGCGCGGGCTCTAGCGATTGATCTCGCGCCGATTCGCGTGAACATCATTCAGCCGGGGTTTGTCGATACGCCGCTGCTTGATTCACTGCTGGGGAGTCAACGCAATGAGATTCTCGCGGCGGCCGCGGCGCGTCTTCCGGTGAACCGCATTGGGACGGCGGACGAAGTCGCGGACGCGGTGCTGTTCCTCATGCGTAATGGCTATGTCACGGGCATTACATTGACGATTGATGGCGGTGGATTGTTGGTGTGAGTGCGGGTTAGAATCCTACAGAACGGAGGCAACCGATGCTGAGCCCTTATCGAGTGTTGGATCTCACGACTGAACGTGGCCTGCTGTGTGGACAGATTCTTGGCGACCTCGGTGCCGATGTCATTAAGATCGAGCCACCAGGCGGGTCTCCGGCTCGTCAACTTGGCCCCTTTTACCAAGACCAGCCGCATCCCGACCGTTCGCTCTATTGGTGGTCCTATAATCGCAATAAGCGCGGCATCACGCTCAATCTTGAGAGCCCCGACGGACAAGCCCTGTTACGGCGACTTGTCTCCTCCGCGCATTTTCTCATTGAGTCGGATAACCCCGGCGCGCTCGCGCGGCACGGTTGTGGGTATGCTGATCTTGCCACTCTCAATCCAGCGCTTGTCTATGTCTCCATCACGCCCTTTGGACAAGATGGACCCAAAGCCAACTATGCGGACAGCGATCTGATTGTCCTTGCCGCTGGGGGTCCGCTCATTCTCACTGGCGATGAGGACCGGGCCCCTGTCCGTGTCAATGTGCCCCAAGCGTATTTACACGCGAGTGGGCAAGCGGCGGTGGCCGCGCTCGTCGCCCATCGTGAACGACAGCGGTCTGGTCAAGGGCAACATGTCGATGTGTCGGCCCAACAAGCCGTGGCGCAAGCGACACAATCCAGCATTCTCGCGGCCCCACTAGGAGAGCGTGATTACGAGCGCATCGCCGGGGGCGTCAAAATGGGTCCGGTGAAAGTACGTCTCGTTTGGCCAGCGCAGGATGGGTACGTGTCGATCGTGTTCTTGTTCGGCTCCGCCATCGCCCATTTCACGCGCCGGTTCATGGAGTGGGTGTGTGAAGAAGGATTCTGCGATGCCGCCACGCGCGATCAGGATTGGGCCGCGTTTGGCAGTATCTTCATGGGGAACCCCGAAGCGCTCAAGGAGTACGACCGCCTGGTGGAGGTGGTGTCGCGTTTCACCGCGAGTAAAACCAAGGCGGAACTGTTGGAGGCCGCGCTCGACCGAGGACTGTTGATCGCGCCGATCACCACGACCGACGAAGTGTGGCAAAGTGAACAACTCGCCGCGCGTCAGTACTGGCAGCCTCTCGACCATCCTGAGTTGGGGAAGACTGTCCACTATCCTGGCCCGTTCGCGAAGTTCAGTGCCGCCCCGCTGAAGTATCGTCGTCGTCCTCCCACCGTTGGTGAGCACAACCGGGAGATTTATCTGGACGAGCTTGGATTGACTGAGGGACAATTGGTTGAACTGCAAAGCAAAGGGGTGATGTAAGTGCCGCGGAGACAAGGAGTGAGACTATGGCAACAGAGCAACCGCTGACTGGCGTAAAAGTTCTCGACTTTATGTGGGCCATCGCTGGTCCGGGCTCGACCCGGATGCTAGCGGATTACGGGGCGACGGTCGTGCGCGTCGAAACGAGCCATCGCTTCGATGCCTGCCGCACGGTGGGCCCATTCCAAAACGGACGCCCAGGAGCCGAGAGTTCTGGTCTGTTCTACAACATGAACGCGGGCAAGCATCCGTTGTCCGTCGATCTCTCGAAACCCGAAGGGCGCGCGGTCATTCTTGATCTGGTGCGCTGGGCGGATGTCGTGACCGAGTCGTTCTCCCCCAAGGCGATGCAGGCATGGGGGTTTGATTACGAATCCCTCCGCAAGGTGAAGCCGAACCTCATCATGCTGAGCACCTGCCTCATGGGGCAAACCGGGCCGATGGCGAAGTTCGCGGGCTTCGGCAATCTGGCCGCCGCGATCGTGGGCTTCACCAATCTCGCGGGCTGGCCGGACCGTCCGCCGGCGGGTCCCTTTGGGGCGTACACCGACTATATCGCGCCGTGGTTCAATGCGGCGGCGATTCTGGCGGCCTTGGAATATCGCGACCGCACCGGGCAAGGGCAGTTGATCGACCTGTCACAAGGCGAAGCGTCGCTGCATTTTCTCGCACCAGCCTTGTTGGACACCCGGCTGAATCAACGTAAGCAGGAACGTAATGCGAATCACGATCTCAACTATGCGCCGCATGGGGTATATCCCACCACCGGGACCGACTGCTGGGTCGCGATTGCCGTGACTTCTGATGAGCAGTGGCGTGGGTTGTGTACGGCGATGAAGCGGACGGATTTACTGACCGACACACGGTTCACAACCAAAGCTACTCGGCTTGCTCATCAAAATGAGTTGGACGAGCTGATCTCGATGTGGACGAAAGATCAAGAGAAGTTTGCGCTCGAAGCGACATTGCAAGCCGCCGGGGTCCCAGCGACCGCGGTCCGCACGATGAAAGAACTGGCTTCGGACCCGCAACTGGTGCATCGTCAACACTTCGTGGAACTCGATCACCCTAAGTTCGGTAAGACGACGGTCGAAGGGTCGCGCTTCCGGCTGTCACGCACGCCAGCCCGGATTGGAGGCATGGCCCCGACGCTGGGGCGTGACAATCAGTATGTGTTGGAGACGTTGCTGGGGTACAGCGAAGAGCGGATCACGGAGATCGTGGCGTCGGGGGTGTTGGAATAGGGGGCTGCGTTCAACACTGGCAACTATTGGCGCAAGGTGTCGACTTTTGTGGACAGTCACTATTTGTCAGGTAAATGAGAAGAAAAGCGAGAGAGGATGTCGATTCCTCTCCGTTCCCCTCCTCCCAGTGCCAACCTTGATTGACACTGGGTTCAGCCTGAAACCCGGACAGCTCGGCCCCATGCGCCAAAAGAACAGCGGTCTTTAGCTCAAGCCTTTCTGGCGTGGCTTTTGCGCGGACCCCTGTGGAATTTTCCAGGTGCGGTAGCCGTACCTGGCAGGGGGGATTCATGGCAGAAGCAGGCGGGCCAAAAAGAGCAACCGATACACAGTCACCGAAAGAAGACCGCCCGTTTGCCGCCCCCACGATCACTCTGCCCAAGGGTGGTGGTGCCATACGCGGCATCGGTGAAAAATTCTCCGCTAATCCCGTCTTGGGCACCGGCTCCATGTCGATCCCCCTCGCGACATCGCCGGGCCGATCTGGGTTTGGTCCTCAACTCTCCTTGTCGTATGACTCGGGCGCGGGCAACGGTCCGTTCGGCTTTGGCTGGAGCCTTTCTGTCCCAGCCATCACACGCAAGACCGACAAAGGGTTGCCGCGCTATCACGATGCCGAGGAATCCGATGTTTTCCTCCTTTCCGGTGCGGAGGACCTGGTCCCAGTCTTGAACCCAGATGGGACGCGACACCAAGACACCACCACGGCGGTGGGGTACACGATCCACCACTACCGCCCCCGCATCGAAGGCGTGTTCGCGCGCATTGAGCGCTGGACCCGCGCCGACGGCGATGTGCATTGGCGCTCCATTGCCAAGGACAATCTCCTCACCCTCTACGGGAGTGACGCCGGCTCCCGCATCGTTGACCCCGAAGATACCAGCCGCGTTTTCAGTTGGCTGCTCTGTGAGACGCGCGACGACAAAGGCAACGCCGTGCTGTACCGCTACCAAGCGGAAGACGGCGTTGGCGTTGATCTCGGCAAAGCCAACGAGCGCAATCGCGGTGCCGCCAACGACACGCGCCGCACCGCCAATCGGTATCTCAAACACATCTACTACGGCAATCGTGTCCCGCTGCTGGACAACACCGGGCACCGCCCGCGATTCCTAGACAAGACACAGATTGATGCCCAGATCGCTCATGGGCAATGGATGTTCGAAACGGTCTTCGACTACGGTGAGCACGACCCCGACGCACCCACGCCACATGACGCTGGCGCTTGGACGTATCGACCGGACCCATTCTCCAGCTACCGCTCGGGATTCGAGGTCCGCACCACCCGCCTCTGCCAGCGCGTGCTGATGTTTCACCACTTCGAGGATGAGGCGAACGTTGGCAATGATTGCCTCGTGCGCTCCACCGATTTCACCTATACCAACGAACAAGACCCCGCTGACCCACGCACCCCCATGTATAGCTTCCTGCAAGCGGTCACGCAGACAGGGTACCGCCGCGCGAACGGCGGGTAC
>JANMSE010000318.1:0-8345 GCA_031389045.1 Deltaproteobacteria bacterium
CACTTCTGAGGGTAGCCTCAACAAAGACTTTGGGCTTCGCGATCAACTCCGACGTGCGACAGTGTCCATTCCTACCAACATTGCCGAAGGTTTTGAACGATATTCACGGAAAGAGTACTTGCTGTTTCTCAATATTGCCAAAGGCTCTGCTGGTGAAGTCCGCAGTCTGCTACGCGTCGCATTGGAAGTTGGGTATATTGATCAAGCGACCTATGACCAACTGCGAAATCATGCACTGGAACTCAGCCGTTATCTTGCTAATCAAATCCGCGCACTCAAAGCCGCCAAGTGATGTTTTCCGTTTCCCCGTTTCCCCATTTCCCCATTTCCCCATTTGCCCATTTGCCCTATGCCACCCCATGCGTTTGTGGTACAGCACTGTGGATTCGGAAACGAGGGGAAGAGCATGCGCTGTTCGAGTTGTGGGTTTGAGAATCCAGAGGGGATGAAGTTCTGCGGCGAGTGTGGAAGGAAATTGACGGGAAAATCCCAAGAGGAACGTGAAGATTCGAAAGAAACAAGCGGATCGCAGGACTCGGAACTCGCCCCTCGCAACTCGGAACTGTCTGTCGCCGAGAGACGGCAACTGACGGTGATGTTTTGTGATCTCGTCGACTCCACGCCGCTTTCGGAGAAGCTCGACCCGGAAGAGTTGCGAGAGATCATCCACGCCTACCAAGACACCTGTTCCACTGTCATCAGCCGCTTTGGCGGGGAGATCGCGCAATACTTGGGGGATGGGGTTCTCGTCTACTTTGGCTACCCGGTCGCGTCCGAGGATAGTGCCCAGCGCGCCGTCCATGCTGGGCTTGCCATTGTCAGGGCTATTCAGGCGTTATCACTGCCCCATTTGCAGTTACCTCAACCACTCCAAGTGCGCGTGGGTATTCACACCGGTCTGGTGGTGGTCGGCGAGATGGGGAGAGGGGGCAAACGCGAGCACGTGGCGTTAGGCGAGGCCCTCAACCTTGCCGCCCGGCTGCAAGAACTCGCCAAGCCCAATAGCGTCGTTATCAGCGCGGCGACCGCTCGGTTGATTCAAGGATTTTTCGCGTGTCGGGATCTTGGTTTTCACACGCTCAAGGGACTTTCCGCCCCGGTCCGCATGTATCACGTCGTGGATGAAAGCGGCGCCCGGAGTCGTTTGGATGTCGCGGTCTCTGCTGGCTTAACGCCGTTGGTGGGGCGGGAACACGAGGTCGAACTCCTCTTAGAACGTTGGCGGCGCGCCAAGATGGGACAGGGGCAGGTCGTGTTACTGAGTGGCGAGGCGGGTATCGGCAAGTCTCGCCTCCTGCAAGCGCTCAAGGAGCGTCTGGCGGAAGATGACCCGGCTCTGGTGGAATTGCGCTGTTCCCCTCACCATCAGCATAGCGCCCTCTATCCCGCGATAGATTATCTGCAACGGTTGCTGCATTTCCACGGAGAAGATTCCCCACAAGTCAAGTCTCGCCGGTTGGCACAAGCGTTGGAGCAACCTGGCTTGGCGGCGGAGCTGCCGTTGTTCTCGACCCTGCTTTCCTTGCCCGATGCTCCCGCTCAGGCTCTCTCGGTGACTCCTCAGCGACAGAAGCAAAAGACCCTCCAAGCGCTGCTCGATTGGTTTTTATTCGAGGCGAAGAATCGATCCGCGCTGATGATCGTGGAGGACTTACATTGGGTGGATCCCTCGACACTTGAATTCCTCACTCTCCTTTTTGACCACGCGCCCACCGCGCGGAATCTCGTCGTGCTGACTTTTCGTCCAGAGTTTACGCCTCCGTGGGCGGAGCACTCTGTCCTGACGCGGATCTCGCTTGGTCGCTTGGGGCGCATGCAGGTCGAAGCGATGGTTGAGCGGGTCGTTGGGGATCGAGTGCTCCCAGCCGAGGTGTTGCGGCAGGTGGTCGCCAAGACCGATGGAGTGCCTTTGTTTGTCGAAGAGCTAACCAAAATGGTATTGGAGTCCGGGTGGCTGAAGGAGCGTGATGGTCAGTATGAGTTGACATCAACGGTGCCACCGCTCGCGATTCCCATAACCCTGCACGATTCGCTCATGGCGAGACTCGATCGCTTGTCCACGGTCAAAGACATAGCGCAATTAGGAGCTACGCTCGGCAGGGAGTTTACTTACGAGCTTTTACAAGCGGTGTCTGCTCTGGATGAAGAGCTGCTTCAGAAAAACCTCGCGCGGTTAGTCGAGGCCGATTTGCTCCATCAGCGAGGATTTCCACCCCAGGCGAGATACATGTTCAAGCATGCGCTCATTCAAGAAACGGCGTATCAAGCCGTCTTAAAGAGCACCCGCCAACAGACGCACGAAAAGATCGCGCGGACACTCGCCACGCAATTCCATGAGATCGCCGAGACGCAGCCTGAGTTACTGGCGCATCACTACACGGAGGCGGGGCTGAGCGAGCAATCCCTTCCGTATTGGCAGCAGGCGGGGCAGCGTGCCGTGGCGCGTTCGGCCCATCTGGAAGCGGTGAGTCACCTCACGAAGGGATTAGAGATGCTCAAGATCTTGCCGCAGACGCCGGAGCGGAATCAGCAAGAACTGACGCTGCAACTCGCGCTGGGCGTGCCGCTCACCGCCACCAAAGGCTATGCCGCGGACGAAGTTGGCAAGGTCTACACGCGTGCGCGCGAGTTGTCTCGACAAATGGGAGAATCCGCGCATCTCTTTCCCGTGCTGTTTGGGTTGTGGCGGTTTTATCTCCAACGGGCGGAATTACAGACCGCGCGGGAGTTGGCTGAACAATGTCTCAGCCTCGCCGAACGCGTGAATGATCCCACACGTCTGCTGCGAGCCCATAACACCCTCGGTGTGACGCTCTTCTATATGGGGGAGTTCGTCTCCGCTCGCGACCACTTAGAGCAGGGCATCGCGCTCTATGATCCCCACCAGCCACGTTCCTTGGCCAGGGTGCAGGACCCGGTCGTCGCGTGTTTGGCCTACGCGGCATGGACGCTCTGGCATCTGGGGTATCCAGACCAAGCCTTGCGGAGAAGCGAAGAGGCGCTCGCGATGGCGCAAGAGATTGCGCATCCCTACAGTTCCGCCATGATTTCCTTTTTCGCCGCCGAATTGCATTACCTCCGGCGTGAAGTAGCGGCAGTCCAAGCGCAATCCACCGCCGCGTTGACACTCTCGGCGGAGCACGCATTTCCCTTCTGGTTGGCGCAGGGAACCTCTCTCCAGGGATGGGCGATGGCTGAGTGCGGACAACGCGAGCAAGGGATTGTCCAGATGCGGCGAGGGTTTTCCCTTTACCAGGCGACGGGGTCGGCGCTTGGACGCCCCTACTGGCTTAT
The DNA here is from genome assembly GCA_031389045.1 of Deltaproteobacteria bacterium. Lineage (GTDB taxonomy): Bacteria > Desulfobacterota > Binatia > Bin18 > Bin18 > JABFSC01. Next base: position 3,295 of record JANMSE010000318.1, read on the forward strand.
GTTACCGACCGCGACACAGGGGCTCGTTGGACAGGCTGTGGAGGGATTGCGGACGCTTGCCGAGGCGCACGCCGCCGTCCTCGACAGTGGGGAGCGGTATTATGAGGCGGAGATCTATCGACTCAAGGGGACGTTGACGCTGCAACAGGAAAGTCAAAAGTCAAATGGCAAAAGTCAAAAGTCAAAAATAGAAACCGATCCCCGACCCCTGGCCCCCGACCCCCAAGGCGAAGCCGAAGTCTGCTTTCTGAAGGCTATCGAGATCGCTCGTCAGCAGCAGGCGAAGTCGCTGGAGTTACGGGCGGCAACGAGCCTTGCGCGCCTCTGGCAACAGCAAGGTAAGCACCACGCCGCACACAACATGTTGTCAACGATCTACAACTGGTTTACCGAAGGACTCGCGACCGCAGATTTGCAAGAAGCGAAAACTCTCTTGGCGGAATTGAGGCATTAACGAATTGGGTCATTGAGCGATTGGGTCATTGAGCGATTGGGTCATTGGAAAAATTGAGTCATCGAGGGATCGGGCGATTGAGTCATTGAGGAACATAGAAGTTCAATCTAATCTTTCAATGACCCGATGGCTCAATGACCCGATGACTCAATTTTTTTACGCGTACCAATCCGCCCGTGTCAGCGGGAGACCGCTATTGCCGTGGTCGGGTTTGGACAATAAGGACTGGTACAGGTTGAGCCGACCAGTGCGGAAACGATGAGCCATGGCCGCGAAGAACAACAGCCATGCGCGATACGTGACCTTATCTGTCAGGCGGCATGCGTCCGCGGCGTGAGCTTCCAGTCCTCGCACCCAATGCCGCATCGTGAGCATGTAGTGCTCACGTAGACTCTCGACATCGCGGACCTCAAACCCCATCTCTTCTGGGATACGGAGCGCGGTGCTGATGGGCACCACTTGGATATCGGGAAAGACATAACGATCAGTGAAGGATGGTCCCCGGTAGAGCGGCATGGACGCCGAGGCGGCGATCCCATGATTGAGAAAGACGCCGCCGCGACGGAGCAGGTGCCACGCCTGTTGGAAGTAGGTTGGGAGCTGCGATTCTCCTACATGCTCGAACATGCCAATGCTTGCGATCTTGTCGAACCGTTCTGGCGTATCAAGGGTGCGGTAATCACGGACCTCGACGCGACAGCGCTCGGCAAGCCCGGCTTGCTGAATGCGTTCACGAGCGAGGTCGGCCTGGGGTTGACTTAAAGTGACGCCGAGCGCTTCCACGCCATAGTGCTGTGCCGCGTGCATAATCAGCGCGCCCCAGCCACAGCCGATGTCCAAGAACCGCTCGCCGCGACGGAGGCGGAGCTTCCGACAGACGTAATCGAGCTTCCGTTCTTGGGCCGTCGCGAGGTCCTCATCGGGAGTCGCGAAATAGGCGCACGTGTACACCATGCGCTTGTCGAGCCACAGCCGATAGAAATCGTTGGATACATTATAGTGAAACGTGACTGCCTGCTGGTCGCGCTCTTGGGAATGGAGCCCCCCACGCACCGGTCCTTCCTGAGGAGGTCGGGGGTTGCCTTCGTCGGGCAAACTCAACAACGCCTGCCCGTAGCGCAGTTGTTCGGCTTCGCTCCACTGGGTATCGAGCAACGCATCCGCTAGCCCGAAGACCGCTTCGAGGTCTCCGCTAATATCGAAGTCTTCGTATAGATACGCTTCCCCCAAGGTGAGCCCATTCGGGGGCCAGAACATTTTGCGCAACGAACCGGGATGTTTCAGCTCCAGCGTGAACCGGGCCGGGTGGCCTGGTTCCGCGCCCCACACGGTCCCGTTCCACAAGCGTACATCAAACGCTCGTGGGTGGTGGTGACTCAGGAGGTCTTGCAGGAACGAGACACTCGTTTGGGCATGTTGATCGGAACTCGTTACTGATTGGGCGGACATTGAGATTTCCTTTCCGCTGACCATGTATGCGATCTCCTTTCGGCATTGACGTGCGCCATCCGCTGTCGCGCTCGCATGATGACTGGCAACGGCGTGCGCTTGAGGTGATGGGTGAGACCCACACGGTTCAGGCTCCAGATCCACCATTTTGCTGGGTCCCAGTGATACCAGGCGAAACTGCTCCGATAATCACCCGGAAACGCGTGGTGGAAGTTATGGTACCCTCCTCCGAACATCAAGAATGCGAGCCACCAATTGTCACGGGAGGAGTTCCGAGTGGAATAGGGCTGTGAGCCGATGGAATGGCCCGCTGAGTTAATCAGAAAGGTAATATGCTGGAAGAGCACAATGCGTAGCAGCCCGCCCCAGAGAAAACTGCCCCAGGGCCGCCCGTAGGTGTACCCAATCAGCAGTGGGAGCACCACACAGGTCGCGAGACTGATGAAGTGAAAATGCCGATCCTGCCATACCGCGAGCGGATCGGCGGTGAGGTCAGGGACGTTCGCGTATTGCTGTTCAGGTGTCTGAGGGTTTTTATACAACGCCCAGCCAATATGCGCCCAGAAGAATCCTTTCTGAATGTTGTACGGATCACCTTCCCGATCGACAAAGCGGTGATGCGCACGATGACGAGACGCCCAGCTCAACGCCGATTTCTGAATGGCCGCCGCTCCGAAGAGGAGATGGAAGAGCTGGACGATCCGGTGGCATTCATAACTGCGGTGGGAGTAGTAGTGATGGTAGCCGGCGTTGACCGCCAGGCCGGTACAGCACAGCATGAAGCCCAATGACGCCACATCGCCCGGATGCAGACCGAAGTGGTACACATACGCGCATACGCTGATGAAGGCCACAGGAGGCGACAAGGCAAAGAAAGCAACGTGAAGCCAGTTGTATTCTTTGGGCAGAGGGATTCTCCTTCTCCCGTGCGGGGTAATGGCATTAAGTTAAGGGGAGTCCAAAGTTTCCTCTCCCGGCTGGGAGAGGGTCAGGGTGAGGGGAATTGAGTGATTTCCCCTTTTCTTTTGTCCATTGGCTCCGTATCTCCTGTAAATCTTTGTCGAGATCGAAGACTTCGGAAAATTTCCCTTGCCAAATCCCATACAAGGGAAGTGCTTGTCGCTCTTCGGCCTGACGGAGTTGGTGCGCGATACGTTCGAGCAGAGTGAACAGATCCTCGCGCGTGAGTCCCGATAAAAGATTGTCGATCTGCTGTTGTGTGGCTGTGGTCATTCGTTCTCCTCTTCGCCCAAATATCAAAGCCAGCAAATCTCACCCCCTCCTTGAAGTCAATCCTCGGCTGGCACGATCGCGGGAGAAGTGGTAAGGAAACCTTCACCCGTAATTCCCAAGGAGGACACCATGGCCGGAAAATTTTTCGACGAACTGACTGTTGGTGATGTCTTCAAGCACCAACCTGGACGCACGGTGACTGAAACCGACAATCTCCTCTTCAGCACCCTCACCTTGAACATGCAGCCGCTCCATTTGGATGCCGAATTCTCGAAAAACGCTGAATTTGGCCAACGCCTCGTCAACAGCATCTTCACATTGGGACTGGCGGTTGGGGTATCCGTAGCGGATACGACCCTCGGTACGACCGTGGGCAATCTCGGATTTGAGAAGGTTGAATTTCCTAAACCGGTCTTTATCGGTGACACCATCTACGCTGAGACTGAAATCGTCGAGAAGCGTGAGTCAAAATCCCGTCCGCAGTGGGGCATTGTGGTCTTCGAGCACCGCGCGACCAATCAGCGCGGCGAAGTGGTGATGACGTGTCGCCGGGCGGGGATGATGCGGAAAAAAGGGTCTTGAGACTGGAGACTTGAGGCTTGGAGGAGAGAACTCGTCTCTTGCCTCTATGAAGATGAGGAGCGACTATGTCCCGATTACGCCGCGCCGTACACTTCGTGCCGGGCGCGAATGAAAAAATGTTGCAGAAAGCGCTGGCTTTGCCAGCCGATTCCCTGGTGCTTGATCTTGAAGACTCGGTCACCCCGGAGAATAAAGACTCTGCTCGTGAGACCATCACCAAATGGCTCAAGACCGTCAATTTTGGTCGACAAGAGCGGATGGTACGGATGAACCCGCTTGATACACCGTGGGGCATCCCCGACCTCGAAGTGACGATGGCTGGACGACCCGATTCCTATCTCGTCCCGAAAGTGCGCACGAAAGATGACCTGCTCAAGATCGATACGGTCCTAAGTCGTCGAGAACGCGACCTGGGGTTTCCTCCAGGAGGAGTCAAACTCGTTGTGCTGGCGACGGAAACACCACAGGGCTTACTCAACATCCGTGACTTCGGCGCGTGCCCACGGGTCGATGCCCTCTCGTGGGGAGCTGAGGATTTGTCCGCCTCCATCGGTGCCCGACGCAATCGTGATGAGAAAGGGGAATTCCTCGAAGTCTTTCGCTATGCGCGGATTATGACCTTGCTGGCGGCGACCGCGGCCAATGTGCAGCCGCTTGATACCGTCTATGTCGATATTAACGACATTGGTGGACTGCGCCGTGATTGCCTCGAAGGGGCGTGGATGGGGTTCACGGGAAAGATCACCATTTATCCGACACAGATCACCGTGGTGAACGAAATTTTCACGCCGTCCGCCGAAGAGATCGCCGAGAGCAAGGAACTGCTCGCGGCCTTCGAGGAAAACCAGAAGATCGGCAAAATGGCCTTCAGCTTCAAAGGGCAGATGGTCGATGTGCCCCACTTAACGCGCGCACGGACGATTCTGGAGCGCGCGCGGATGGCGGGGATTGCACCTTGAGTCATCGGGCCATTGAGTCATTGAGCGATTGCAGCTTGGGTGATCGAGTTATCGGACCATTGGGCCATTGATGGACACGGAACTTCGATCATTCAATTTTTTCAATGACTCAATCACCCGATGACCCGATGGCTCAATGTTCTAATGGAGAAATAACGATGGTCGGTATCATCACCTGTGGGTATCACATTCCGTTTTGTCGGGTCGAGCGAGAAAAAATCGCTCAGGCGTGGGATCGGCGCGCGGGCAAAGGCGAGCGCGACGGCTTTGCGCGCCAGGTCCTTATGGGCTCGGTGCAGGGCCTCTTCGGCCTCCTTGCGCGTCGTCACATCACGGACGATCATCAGCACTTCCGCCGGGGCACTCACCACCAC
>JANMSE010000330.1:0-2591 GCA_031389045.1 Deltaproteobacteria bacterium
CTGACAATCAACCAGCCGCCATCGACAAGCGTGTCGTAAAAGCGTTCGAGCACGCGTTTGACGCGTTCGGGAGAAAAATAAAACAGGACGTTGCGACAAAAGATGACATCCATCAACCCGCTGTTGGGAATGGGGTCTGGGCTGACAAGATTGGCCTCGGCGAAGGTCACCATCTTTTTCATGTCTGGGTGGAGTGCGGACTGGCCGTTCGCTAAGGGACGAAAATACCGTGACCGCATTTCCGGTGAGGTGCCGCGAAACGACCAGGCGCTGTACACCCCGGCTTGCGCACGATGGATGACGTTAGGATTAATATCGGTGGCCAAGATCAGGCACTGCCAGTCCTGGAGGTTGGGAATCATCTGGGAAAGGGTCATCGCCAGGGTGTAGGGCTCTTCACCCGTGCTGCAGGCGGCACTCCACAGGCGCAGCCGTTGGTTCACACCGGCTCGACTGGCGAGCAGCGTTGGGAGAATCTGCTGTTGGAGCACCTCCCAGGCGCGGGGTTCGCGATAGAAGTAGGTTTCCCCGATGGTGAGATACCCGGCCAACATGCGCACTTGATCACCGGCTAAGGGGGAGGAAAGCAGCCAGTGGGCGAAGGCTTCGACATCAAGAAACGCCAGCTCGCGTGCCGCCGCGCGAATCTTGCGATCGAGGTCAACGAAGCGCTCCGGCGGGAAGTACAACCCCATCGCGTGTTCAATGCGGTCGCTCAGTTGGCGGAGCAGTACGGGTGAGAGATGAGTGGTCATGTACAGAATCTCTACGCGTTCACGAGAGCCTGACTCAGGGCCTGTTCTTCATCCAGCGACAGGAATTGATCCAAGTCATGAATAAACATCATGCCGTCGGGGAACTTCACGACGCCCTCCAAATAGCGAGAATGGGGGAGAATCTGGTCCGCGGTCATGATCTGTTCGGTGGGGATTTCGATAATGGCTTGTACGGTATCGAGTACGAGAATCACCGGGCGGCGCTGGGTGCGTGCGACAATAAAACGGTCACTCGTCGTGATGGGCTTCTCTGGGAGTCCGAGTCGTTTACGGATGTTCATGACCGGAATCACCACACCCTCGACATCCACGACCCCTTGGACAATCTCCGGGACGCGTGGGAGCGGGGTCACCTCAACCGCGCGGACGATCCGGTCGACAACGGCGAGCCGGAGAGCGTACCGTTGGGTGTCGAGCAAGCCGATAATCAAGTGCGTTGTCGTGGTAGTTTCCATGTCCGTATCTATCCTCTGCGATCCTGGCTGTATGAACGACTGATCTATGTAATTTCGCCTTAACAACTATAACGGCTAGAGTATAAATTTCTTTAATTTACGGTTTAATTCCCTTATTTTCGGCATGATATAGGGAAAAGACCTGAATTTAGAGTTGTCCAGACCATTGATTCCGCGCAGTCTTGAGTGGAAGCATCCCCACGTGTCACGGAAGACAAAAGTTTGCGCATGTGCCATTTGTTTTTAGGGCAACCGCCAATTTTTACGGTGAACGCCTGGGGGAGGGATGAGGAAGAAGGAAGGCACCGCTATTAAAAAAGAACGGGAGATACGGGAATTCCTTTAATCTTATTGTCAAAAAAATAAATCCTCGCTACAAAACAGCGCACACTCAACAGCAAGTGCGAAGGAGATACGGATGACTGAGCAACGGGTATTCACGGCACGTGATGACCGCTTCCACTTCGAGGAGATGGGCAATGACTGGTGGGCGACAGAGACCGCGTGGTTTTCGTTCTGCCACCCGGCACGTCGCTTGGGCGGATGGTTCTATACGATGGTCCGGCCCAACATCGGTACGGTCGCGGGTGGTGCGTGGGTCTGGGACGACTCCGCGCACCTACCGTGGGAGGTGCTGTACTCGGCCAACTACTCCGCCCAGCAACTGCCGCGCGATCAAGACCTTACCGACATCACCTTACCAACCGGGGTGTCGATCCGGGTGATGGAGCCCTGTATGTCCTACGCCTTAGGCTACAGCGATGGCGACCGTTTGAAAGCGTCGTTGCGCTTTGATGGCGTAATGCCTCCAGAGCCGCTCACCAGTACGGGGTCCACCTTCGGTCATGCGCACCATTTCGATCAGATTGGGCATGTCACTGGAGAGCTGGTGTTGCATGGTGAGACCATTCCCATTGATTGCTTTTCGGTGCGGGACCGCACGTGGGGGCGACGGCCAGAGGATCGTCCGCGCCAGGCCGCGTACGTCACAGGTGCCGCCAGTGCGACGCATGGATTTCTCGCGGTCACTAATATCGAAGATACCCGTCATCCCGTCGCCTACGGATTCTTACTCCGTGACGGGCGCACGGTACGACTGACGCAAGGTGAGCGCAAGATTGAGCGTGATGCGACCAATGGGTGGATCACACGTATCGAACTCACCGCCAAAGACGCCGACGGACGCGAACTCGTGGCTATCGGTGAGTCAGTGAGTCGGATCATTATCAATCGCCATACCTTTATCGACATCAACAGTCTGATTCGGTGGGATATGAACGGCGAGATCGGGTGGGGAGAAGACCAAGACATGTGGCCCGTGCATCGCTGGGCACGCCTGCGGCGCGGCGCGCGGGGGTAA
>JANMSE010000334.1:0-7800 GCA_031389045.1 Deltaproteobacteria bacterium
TCACTTTCCAGAGCCGCGACACGAGCCGTTAATTTTTCCGTGGGCATAAACTTACTTCTTTCTAATGAAGAGGTTGTTATCACTTTTCATCTCAGGGCCAATTCATTTCCCAACATTCTTGATTTTTCTTGGAGAACGCTATCCGTTTCGCCGTCGCCACCACGTGATCCCACCCATAGCAAGAAATCCCAGTGCTGGGCACATGGCTACCCAGAACAAAGAGCGTGCCTGTCGCACCGACAACGGAGCATACGCATACCGCTCATGCACTGGCGTCGTGGCTCAGTCACGGCAACAATCGCTTGTCCCAACACCCGGTTTTCCGAGGATCAACAACTCCGAGACTCCGAACGCTTCTTCACCATTTATCCACATGCACGAGCTTACTCAGCGGAATCTTCTTGGTCTTGGGTTTTTGCGGCTGTTCGGCGGGATAGCCAATGGTGACGAGTCCGACGGGCCGGACATGCGGCGGTAACCCCAGCACTGTGGCGACTTCCTCCGAGTTATAGGACCCGACGAAGCACGCTCCCAAATCTTGCTCGACCGCGCCAAGCAGAATGAGTAAGGTCGCGAACGAAGCATCGACTAGGCTAAAGAACGATCCGCGGGTGCCGTACTCACTGCCCAGGCGTTGGATGTCGGCACAGGTCACGATCGTGACTGGCGCGGTCGCCACGGCGTTTTGATTCATCGCCGCTTTCGTTAATCGCGCTCGCACCTCGGGATTTTTGACGACAACAAACTCCCACGGCTGCAAGTTGCCCGCGCTCGGTGCCCGCACCGCGTATCGCAGGAGACGCTGAATTTTCTCTTCTGGCACGGGGTCCGTTGTGTAGGCCCGCACCATCCCTCGGTGCTTCACCACCCAAGCGAAACTCTTCTCCGGATTTTCCGCTTCAGCGTCTGGAACGATGAATCCTGGCGTCAGAAGTGAGAAGGCCGCAGCACCTTGAAGGAGTTGGCGGCGAGAAAGGGGCTTCCGTCCACGATTCACTGTTCTCTCCTCGAAGGGGCAACGACATTAGTGGAAGGGCCGAGTCCGGGTAGGGGCGTATAATTATACGCCCCTACGGCCTCCCGCAATCCACTGACAATGACAGTTCGCCTTAACTTCATGCCATGTCCCAGCCGGGAGAGGGCGAGGGTGAGGGGGATCAAGTGACTACCGATTCTATTCGTCAAAATTCATTAGCCTATAGTCGATAGCCTTCTTTGCCCTCTCCCCCTCTCTCCCTCTCCCCATTTGCCCGTTTCCCCGTCTCCAGTGAACAATTGTTCCGTGTTTTCTTGAGTGCTGCCGTTGGCCTCGCTTACGGCGGCGAACAATTGTTCCGTCCTTTGTCACGCCTTGTTGAGCAGAACAGCCCACTGCGACAGCGAAAGGAGGCGAAATAAAGGAAAGAAACAGCAAATTGGCGAATCGGAGATCGAACGACCAACCACTAACAGCTAACAACTAAGAGCTAATGGCTAATAGCTAAGAGCCAACAATTTAATCGAAAGGAATACGGAAATGAAGAGAAGACTCAACTACAAGATATTATTGAAAGGAACGAACCGAGCGCTAAAGCGCGCCGGACTAGCGTGGGGGACGGCGGTACTGGTGCTGGCAATGATGCTGACGTGCGCCCCGACAACCCATGCTCTACCCCCCGGCGGGGGTGGCTCTGGAGATGACCTCCCCGACCCTGTCCCTGACGCCTGCTCGGAAGTGCGCGGGACACTCAGCGCCACTCCGTCCTTCATTGATCGCAACACAAGTAACAGCGTGGTCGCGACACTGACTTGGCGAGTCATACTGCCCGCAGGCTGCCGGACGCCGCTCGGGCTCAACATTAACAATCAACCTGTTGGACTTTCTGGATCCCTGTCAAAGGAAGTGACCCAGACGACGGCCTTCAGATTAAGATCATCGACTTGGTCTCGCACCTTCGCCTCCGCCACGGTGACCGTGTCAGGTGATCCAGGCTTGATCACGGTCTCCCCTGGTCGAGACATCACCGCAGAGGACCGTGCCGAGTTCAATGCCCGGCATATGCAACCCTATCAGCGAAACCTCGCACTTGCCCGAGCACATGGGAACCTCTATCGGCAGAACCCTGGCATCGTGTGGGAAGTCAGCGAGCGCATGGAGGCGATGGTGCGCATGTACGACCTCACCCGGGATATATACTACCTCGACCATCTGAAAGAGTTCATCGAGCTGGCGCTCCTGTATCGTGACGACTATCATCCAGGTCCGGTTTCATGCACCCCACCGCAGTGCCCTCCTCCGAGCGAAACCCCGTGGTGGAAGCCATTTGATTCGTTCCGCTGGCAGGCGGGAATGCCTGCGTGGGGCGCAAGGAGCATCATCACAGGCGGGCTGCACAGTATTGACGAGATCTCCTTCGGGTTGGCCTACCCGATTGCCGCCTTCGCCCGGATCGTGGCCGAGGACTCAGCCCTGCACAGTCGTTATAGCGCCGATGCGCTGCGCTACACCAACGACATGATCAAAACGGTGCAAGTGTTCTTTCCACAGATTGACTTCCGCCAAGCTGGCAGTTTCACTGAAGCGAGCCTGACAGGGCTAAGCACCTATAGTCACACCCCCACCCCTACGCAGTGCGATAATGCGTATGCGCAGGCACTTGCCGATGCTCCGGGGGCCGATGCGGCAACAAAAGAGCGCTATGCGAATTGGAAGAAAGATTGCCTCGACTTGCACCACGCAGCCGGTATCGACATGGCCCACAACTGGAACCAGTGGTATATGATGGGGCTCATTGAGCTGTGGAAAGCGTTGGACAGCCCCTGGTATCGCAACCACCTTAACGCCGCCCCCACGGCTGGGCTCCTCCGCACCCACCTCCCGCTGCTCGTGTCGCGCCTCCACCGCAATTTCGTCAATAGGCTCGAAACCGTCGGGAGTGGCGATACTGCGCGCTTCTTCTGGCATTATAACGACGGCCTTCCAGATGCGATCCCAACTTACGACGAAGATACCTCACACGGGGCGCTGGACATGCGCGGCCTCGAGGTGCTGCGCGCCAATTTTGACCGGCTCAACGCGGCGGTGACAGCGGCGGGTGAGCCCATTGTACTTGATGGTACGCATCTGCGGCGGTTTGCGAATACGTTCCTACAAAAGATCGCTGCGGGGAGCAACTTCGCGGAGGATGTGCTGGGCAACGCGGCGGACCCAGTAGATCATTACAACTTTGCGTGTGACGGGTGGATGAACTTGGCCGTGGCGGACGTGCGGGTCTACCACAAGTGTCACGAGGTCTCCCTGCGGGTCGTCAACGGCGGGCAACCCTATCTCAGCATAGGCAACCACTCCGCGCTGCTTATGAACAAGCGCTGGCTGCCGGATACCCCACCACCTCCCTCGCTGCTTTTGGTCCCCAATGTCAGAAGGAAGACACTCGCCGAGGCATCCGGCGCGTTAGTGGCTGCTGGCTTCGCCCGAGGCGCAGTGAGTTACGTCGTCGATCCGGTCTGTGACAACATCGGGCTGGTTATCAGCCAGAGTCCCGCTGCTGGCACCTCCCCGGCAGCGGGGACGCTGGTCAAGCTCTGGGTCGGGAAGATGCCGTCGACAGCCTGCTTCTAATCAAGAATTCCCCGTGGGACTTCGCCCGCGACGGGGTGCGCAACCACTCCGTCGCGACCGGGGTGACCCGATGGTACTAGAGGCAACAGGAGGGAGTGAGCAGTGATGAGGCAAAGAAAAACAAAACGAAAGACAATCCCCTAACCTAGAAAGGAGTGCCCGTTATGCGAAAAATTATCGTTTTTACCTATGGTGTCACCTGTTACCTGATTTTCCTCGCCACCTTCCTCTATGCCATCGGCTTTGTTGGCAACTTTCTCGTCCCGAAGTCCCTGGATTCAGCTCCAGAGCTGACCTTTGGCCAAGCGTTGCTGGTCAACGTTGGACTTCTGGGGCTGTTCGCGCTGCAACATAGCGTCATGGCGCGACCGGCCTTCAAGCAGTGGTGGACCAAGTATGTCGCTCCGCCGATTGAACGCAGTACCTACGTCCTGTTCTCCAGTCTCGCTTTGCTGCTGTTGTTCTGGCTATGGCAACCCATGGGCGGCACGATCTGGCGGATTGAGAACCAGACGGGACGGCTGCTGTTGTATGGCGCGTTCGCTTTTGGTTGGTCGCTCGTGCTGGTCTCGACGTTCCTGATCAATCATTTTGATCTCTTCGGTCTGCGGCACGTCACCCTCTACCTGTGGGGGCAAGAGTACACGCCGCTGACATTCGACACCCCTGGGCCGTACAAACTGGTGCGGCACCCGCTGTACGTGGGCTGGTTCTTCGCCTTTTGGGCGACGCCGACGATGACCGCGGCGCATTTGGTGTTTGCATTGCTGACGACCGCCTACATCCTGATCGCCATTCAGTTTGAAGAACGGGATTTACTCGCGGCGCACGGGAAGTCGTATGCGGAGTACCGGCGACACGTGCCCATGCTCATCCCCCGGCTTTTCGCCAAGAAGCGGGTGCCCCAGCCGGACACTCAGGAAGTAGTGCACAGAAAAGCGGCGTAAGAAGCGTTTGCTGACACCGCCCTATACAAAGAAAAACAATGTCGAGGCGTGGAAAAATACCTCAGGTGATGGAGCGTGAACAATTGTTCCGTCATTTGTCACGCCTTTCTCAGCAGAACAGTGCACTACAAGAGAGAAAGGAGAACCAAAACATGATCCACCAATAAATCGGCAACATGACGGAGGCGTAGAGGAAAACTGTAATCTCTCAGAAAGGAGAATGGCATTATGAAAACAAATCCGAAGAATATCCTCGGTCTGGTTGCTCTGGGCCTCACCTTGTTCATCAACATCGCTCCGACGTGGGCCGGCAAAGTGGGGGCCCACGCCCAGGTCGCCGTAGGGACCAATCAACAAATTGGCTGGTACGCCAGCGGAAGCATGGTCGGCGCACGCTACAGTGCGGACAGGACCCAATCCATCGGATGTTCAGTCTGGTCTATCGCGACACCGACTTTTCCTCCGTCGGTCTCTTGTTCTGCTCGGGACAGCCAGGGTGTTTCCTTCCACTGTAACAGTTACGAACCGAGTTTGGTGGGCGCCGTTCAGGGGATGACGGACTCTTCGTACATCTATTTTGAGGGTCCTTACCAAGCGGGCCTTTGCAGCCGCATTTTAATTTACCATGGGTCCGACAATATCCGATAAGGGAGCAAACGCCTCTCGTCACTAAGAGAGAGCCGAGTGTTTCCGTCAACCGCATTCTTTCACATTTGAGAAAGGAACATGACATCATGAGAGCGAAGGTGCACAAATTCATTAATATGACAGTACTGGGTCTGGCCTTGGTCTCGCCGAGCATCCCGGCCTGGGCAGGGGCAGTGAGCCGCCCTGAGGTGACAATATCGGGCGACTACGCAACCGGAAGCATGGCGGGGGCGCGCTATAGTCAGGACAGCCAACAATTCATTGGCTGTATCAATAACAGTCGGATCGGGAGTTCCTCCGTCACATGTTTAGCAATGGACAAGACGGGCAGGTCTTTAACCTGTAGTAGCACGGTGGCGAATTTTGTGGTGGCGGTCAAAGCGATCACTGACTTCTCGCGCATCAGCTTTGGCGTCAACTCCGACGCTTCCACCTGCCGGGTTCTGGAGGTGAATAACTCCTCTAGTCATCTCAGGTAAGCAACAACAATGGCCACGTAACGCGGCGGGAGCGCAACCACGCTCCCGCCGCCACTGGCAAGAGAGGACAAGGACACCCTCCGTTCCGTCTGCTGACCAATAATCAACGTATGGAACTGAGACAACCAGCAGGCCGCGCGGCAGAAACGACCGTAACACATAAGGAGAAAAGACCCATGACTCTCAATACCCCTGAAATGGAAGCGCTCAAGGTCCGTCTCAAAACGACGTGGATGGCTGGCGACTACGGGCATTTCGCCACGTATCTGGAGCCCGGCGCTTTGGAGTTCCTTGCCCGTCTGGCGATCGCGCCCGGCACACGGATGCTGGATGTTGCTTGTGGCGCGGGTCAGATCGCGATTCCAGCCGCACGCGCTGGTGTGCGCGTGACGGGCATCGACATCGCCTCCAATTTGATCGAACAGGCGCGTGCGCGCGCCAAGGTTGCGGGTGTCGCTGTTCGATTTGACGACGGTGACGCGGAGATGCTTCCCTATGAGGATGCCGCGTTCGATTTAGTGGTCAGTCTGATTGGTGCCATGTTCGCGCCGCGGCCCGAGCGGGTCGCGGCTGAATTGGTGCGCGTGTGTCGGCCCGGTGGCCGTATCGCCCTGGCGAACTGGACGCCCGAGGGCCATGTCGGCCAGATGTTCAAGATTCTCGGCACTCACGTGCCGCCGCCGCCCATGGCCTCGCCGCTGAAATGGGGGGAGGAATCGACCGTCCGCGAACGGCTGCAAGGTGGTGTCGCCAAGCTGGACATCACGAAACGCCTGTATCCGATGCGGTATCCCTTCCCGCCGACGAAGGTGGTCGAGTTTTTCCGCGCCTATTACGGCCCGACCAATCGTGCGTTCGCGACACTCGATGTCGCCGGACAGCGCGCATTGAGTCACGACCTTGAGCAGCTCTGGGCGGGCAATAATCGCGCGCGTGATGGCTCGACGCACGTTGAGGCGGAGTACCTCGAAGTGATGGCGATCCGCGCCGCGCACTGAACAATTGTTCCGTCATTTGTCACGCCTTCCTTGGAAGAAACCCAAAAACTCTGTCAGAGAAGGAGGACAGTATGTACGAGCTACCACTTGAGAAGGCGGAGCGAAAAACCACCAACGGGCATCAATACTATGTGTTCCCAGCGCCACCCCACCATACCAACCAAGTAGACCGCCCCACCGTGTACGCGGATGTCAAATCATTGCCGCCCTATACGGGAAAAGGAAGCAAAGGCACGGTCCGGATGCATCCTGAGGTGATGGCGCCAGCCAACGTGTTGCTGTCAGCGCTGATCGATTACGGAACCAAGATCAACGATTGGAGCATGCAAAGTGCTTATATCCACAATGGATACCGGCCGGACGACGCAACGCAGGGATACCATTACTTGCGCATTATCAAAAAAACCATTGCCGAGAACCCCAAGATTTTTGGGACCACGACTTTCCCCAGTAATTTGGAGGCCGACGCGCAGAGCGTGTTGGGCAAACGCGGCGAGCCCCGACGGGAAGCGTTTCGAAAAAATGTGGTGGAGTCGCCGGGCTGGAATCAGAAGTTAGCGGACCAGTTGTTTTGGATTGTTGATCGCACCTACGCGCCCCAGGGGTTCAACCCGCATGCGACGGGGTTTGTGTTTGATCTGGATTTTTCGATTATTTCGATCATTAAGGGCAAAATCTACGAAACCATGCTGGGCACGAGCACGGCCCTCAATGGCTGGGCCCTCCAAAGCGCAGCCGGTCTGTGGCTCAACACCTACGCCACGAAATTTGGGTTTGATTCGTACGATACCAGCATAGAAGTCTTTCATCAGGAATACCGGAATTGGAAGACGCCGAGTCCGGGTGCGAAGCCTTAATCCATGGTGACGAGCACATTCGGTCCTGTCGTTGTGGAGAGACGCCCCGCTGGGCAATGGCATTAAGTTAAGGAACGTTTTGTCGTGGTGGAAACTGCCCCCGCGCCACCGCCTGCCGGGGACTGAACTCCCCGGCTACCCTCATCGCCTCGCTCCGCGAGGCCAGATATGCCGCAGAGCGGCATTTGAGGGTAGCCGGGGGTTTCATCCCCCGGTTCGCAGCAAGCAGTGAGGCTTCGGCTTAACTTAATGCTATTGGCCCCGCTGAGG
>JANMSE010000366.1:0-4662 GCA_031389045.1 Deltaproteobacteria bacterium
CGTGAAAATCCCATTGGGTCAGCGTCGGCGTCTCTTCCTCAGGTTTCCCATCATCGCGCATGCTGGACAGCGCTTGGCATCCCAGGAGCAGACGTACAAACATGGCAACCGAGCTATGTGGAAGATCCTCAAGCACGCAGCAAAGTTCTTGGAGACTGTAGGGTTGAGCAAGAGTATGGAGCAGAGCCGTAGCTCGCCAATCGCACAGCACGACGTTGGCGTGCGCCAATGGCGATGCCAAGACGAATTGCCCGCCGTCTTTGTGAAGGTAGGCGAAGCGTGACATGACATAGCGTGCGTTAGCGATGGGTTCGCTAAACCTCCATTGATAGGCAGGTGATGTGGGAATGAGGGTCACCAGCCTTCCCCTGGACCATGTAACCGTCTGACAAATCATACCACTCTGAATAAAACGCTGTAGATAAGCGAGGAGCAAGGGCAGGTCGGCAACACCGTTGTGCTGTGTAACCAAGTCTGTGAGCTGCTCTGCCGTTGCTCCGTTAGAAGAGAGCACGCGCAAGGCAGCCAACAAGCCGGACGAAGGTTGCCCCACAGTCATCTGCACATAAGGTGACTGTAGCCGGGCACTCCCATCCGGTTGTTCGAGCAGCATGACGTCGCTCTTAAATGACAATACAAGGGGCTGTACGATATTGTCGTTGTTACTCATTATGAAATTTCCTCATCCCGTCTCGCTCCCAGCTCCAAAATGTTAGAAGAAAATATGCTGAGGGTTCAATTGGTCCTCAGTCAAAGATTCTTTCATCCAACCCATCTGCACAGGGACCTCATATAGCCGCCCTGGCTCCAACCGCGGCCAAAAGTGGCGCAAACCAAGAACGATAACCTTTACTACGTGGAGCCCGGTATCAGGCCGGGTCTGGTCTACCACCAGCGTTTCTAACCCCTTTGCTGCGGCGAGGCGTACACAAGTCATAACATCAGTCGCGAGATCGTCACTCCACTCCCGCGAGTAATCCGCGCACCCCTTTGGTGCCACGGTCTTATCTGGGGCCAGATAGGGCTGATTTTTAAGTGTGGCGGTTTTCCACCACTGGACCGCGTCCTGCCCCTGGGCGCGATAGGTGTTGTCTTTTTCAGCGGTGCCGGAGTGGACGACCGGTAGCCACTGATTCATTTCGGTCAACGCACGGAGAACGGCCAAGCGCGCGTCGAAGTGAGCCCCGAATCCCCAAATGATATCCTCGACTTCTCCGTCGCAGCGGCGCGAGAGGGCCGCGAAGGTCGGAATAGAGAGATCACTGGTAATATCGAGCACCCACAAGTCACGCTGAAGCAGCGGGTAATAGTCTTGCAGTTGCTGAAAATATGGCTCGGCGAAACTGGTCAGGTCGACTGCTGGCCTCTGCAGGCGGTTGTACCACCACAGCGCGATATTGTCGCGCTCGACGACTTCCATAAAACCTTGGAGAATGGCCTCCTCTTGACTGCGCCCCGCCGCGCAGCCGTTTGAGTCCGCCCGCGCAAACCAGGTCTGATATTGGCGAGAGTATCCATAGTAGCAATAGGCAGTGGGCACGTAGCGCGGTTCGTTGTGGGTCAACGACCATACCGGGCTCCACTCGATTTCTTTATCCTCATCAAATGGCTCTGGCACCCAGGTGGACCGCGAACCAGACGCATTCCACTGTTGGCGGTTGTGGAACTGTCGCTCACTGTAGTGCATGCAGGAATTAGGGAGAATGGCTGCCGTACCCAAGTCTTTGCGTCGCGCACTGACACGGGCCTCGTCTCCCTGAAAAGTGCCAGAGTAGCGCTCAATGGCTTCACTCAAAGCGCTGACTTTGGCCTGGGTAGGGCCCTGCCCTTTACCGCCAGAGCCGCTCTTTAGGCTTGCCTCTAAAGCAGCCAAGTCGAAAGCGTCTTCCCGCGGGATGTGAACAAAATTGTGGCTGGAGAGAAACGATGGCGTGAAACTGGTCCCGCCGACCCATGGTGCGGTCGGGTACAAAGCGCCGACGATACCAGTAATCGGGCTGATGTGATGCTTTAGTGCTTGCCAGGTTTCGTCTGGTGCGAAACTGCGATGTCCACCATCGCTGGTAAAGACTTTCTTCCGGCTTTGTAGCTCGATCGGAGCAGACTGACTGGCCGTCACAGCCCTTGGGTCTCCGCAGTGTGGGCACTGTGGCCGTCGAACCAGCACATGCGTCTGTTTGTCTAATGAGAGCACGTTGAGCGTCACCACCTGACCTTCGAGGTCTTCGTTCTGTCCTCGGACGATCCACTTCGCGGTTTCAGTTGCGGCAAGACTCAACGCCGTGAGCACTGTTGAGGGCAGTGCCGCAAGGGAAAGGGGGAAATGGCTGGTCGTGTTGATTTTTTCTCGCAGATAACTATCGATTTTCCGCGCCCCCTGGAGTCGATGGGCCAGACAAGCCCAACAGCCGGTCTTCCCTGGAATAAAGAAGGGGCCGATCCACACCTCTATTCCTACCGGTTTGACCAACAGCCACGGGTGCTCGTGGGCCAAAGTTTCTGTATTGAAGGCACTCAGTCCATCGTGGAGGTAATCATCAGTCAGGACGACAGTGCAGGCACCATCGTCACTGACCTGAACCCCCAAGGCTGTTAGGAGGGCACAGAACGGCTCGGGGGGTATGTTCCCAAAGGTCATAACCGATACCGGGGTCTCTCGCAGACAGGCCATCGCCTCGCGCGGATCGACATTCAGCACGTCCCAAAATGCAGCCTGTGCCTGGGGAACGGACGGAACCGCATCGGCGAGGTACCCCCGGCGATACAAAAGTTCGAGGGCGTATTGTGCTTCGACAGCGGAGACGTGACCGTCAACGCGTGCCACGATTTCGTCAACCGTATGTTGCCCATCAAGCAGAGGAGCTAACCGTGAATAGACAGGACCTCGGAGCAGTACATGTCCATGTTCCGATTGGAGAACCACACCTTCCGAGGGAAGGAGCGTGGTGCGGAAATAGCGCTTGAACTGGGGTCGGTCGGTCATTGAAGAATCCTTTAGAACATGAGTGTGATGTCCTCCATAATGTGGGGTGAGTCATGGGAGTCACCCCACTCTCGACTGTGTCAACAGGAGAGATTGACCTGCAGATGAGCCTCATGGGTTGATGGAAGGCCGTCAGCAATTTGCTGAAGAACCTGCGTCAAAGTAGCTGGATTCTTTAGGGGATCTCCAGCGGGTATTATCGCTAAGAGATCATTAAATGCAGGAAACTGAAAGAGGCGGGCGCCGGCAGTATGGCCAAGGGTGTGATTGGTATCAAATTCTTTAACACCCTCAGCTGGGTCATCCTCGAGTCGCCCCTTGAACCCCTGATGTGGAGCATGATCGAGGAACACTTCTGCGTAAATCCTGACCCAGTCCTCTCGCGTGAGAGGTAAAGTTGCTCCTTTGGGGCCATCTATGTTCTGCGGAGCGAGCGGATAGACAGCACTCGTTAGCTTATTTATCAGAGAAAATTCATTCCCTTTAAGAGACCCCGACCCCGCCAGGTCTATCCACCTTGGGTCGGTTTTGTTAAAGGTACCGTCTCGGATAGCCTGACGCTCTGCTAGGGAAAATTGAGCAAACTTGTTGGAAAAGAATCGGATATAACTATTAGGGTCATTGGTGTTAAACAGGGGTTTCACCCCACCGAACATGGTTGTGGCAGCGGCTTGCGGGCTTTTCTCAAGAGTGTCCATGAAGTTGTTTTGGTTAACAAAAGCCCGCGCCCACATCCGACCCCATTTCTTTTTTGATAATGGTCCTGCCATGATTCTACCCTCCTTTTATGAAGTAATGCCTGCTCGCTCTCTAATCAGGCGTAAAAAACCACTGAACAAATTGTTCATTCCGACTGAACAATTGAAAAAGAGCCACAATAATCAGAAATGCCAGGGGCTGGGGATGCGGACATCGGGGCTATAGGAACAGTAGGTGCCCGTGTGGACCGTGTTGGCAAGATACGCTCCCAAAGTCGGGTGGTATTCCGCCAACCTCTCCACAGCGATTTTTATCGACCGTTGGATGTTGATACGGGCCCGTTCCGTCGAAGATGCGGCGCGTCGGTTTTTTCCTCCTAACCTCAGGGAACGTAGGAGTTCGTGGGTCAAAAATTCCATCTCTTCTTGCGCCTTGGCAATACGTCCCACGTCGTTGCCCGCCTGCGCATCCTCTAATTCTTCCCCTAGTTCCTTGAGTCGCATTCTATAGGCGGCTTTCGCTTGGGGATCGAGGAACTCTCCCGCGTCACCTAATCCAACCCGGATATGGAGATCTCCTTGGGCTGCTACGGTTCTCTGTTCGACGATGCTTTCCGGCGGGCCCTGAATGGTGGTGACTAATTCAAGGACGTGGATTTGCCGGTGGGGATAACGGAGCAGATAGGCCAGATAGTGCAAACCCGTGCTGTCTTTCACACGGACAACTTTTCCCTGGTAAGTGATCGTCCAGTACTCGCCTTCCTGCTGAAAGATATGGTCAGGCGAATTGGCTCCCTTCAGTTTACGATCCACCGCTTGCTTCATCTCAACCGCGTTCTGAATCCGAGCATGCAAGACTTGGCGGTCTGGGGGCTTGGTGAAAAAGTCATACCCACCAGCTTTGATCCCGCTAATGCGATGTTCTTTTTCTCCCAGGGCGGTCATAAAGATGACCGGGATCAGTTGTGTGGCTTCTTTGTC
>JANMSE010000401.1:0-7326 GCA_031389045.1 Deltaproteobacteria bacterium
GAAGATCCTCACCACCAGCTTGCCAGAACTGTAAACTCACATCAAAATCGCAACCATTTTCCGCGAAGAGCCAAAATTAAGAATGAAAAATGAAGAGTGATGAATAAAGGAAGAAGAACAGGTAGTGAGGGATGAGCAAAAACATGATTTCGTGCGCTCATTGTAATACAACGAGGACCTATGCATACACCTACCGAGATAGTTCTGTCCGCAGAGCAACTGACACTCCCGTCCGAACCAAGCCATCGCTTCATTCTGCGTGGGATCAGTTGGGCAACGTACCAGCGGCTGCTTGATGATTTTAAGGACAGCCACGCCGCGCACTTTGCCTATGATCAAGGAGTGTTGGAAATTATGGTGCTGTCCACGAAACACGAAAGACCGAACCGCACGCTTGCTCTGCTTGTCGAAATCCTCGCGGAAGAGCTGGATATGGATGTTCAGCGACTGGGATCGACCACGTTTACCCGCGAAGACCTTGATAAAGGCTTTGAGCCGGATTCCTGCTTTTACATTCAGAATGAAGCGCGCGTGCGTGGGAAAGACGAAATTGATTTGGCTGTTGATCCCCCACCAGACCTGGTGATTGAAATTGACATCACCAGTCCTTCCCTCAATAAGTTCCCCATTTATGCACGGATTGGCGTACCAGAGATATGGCGCTACGACGGTCGGCAAGTGGAAATGTTTGCTTTAGTAACTGAAGAATATGCACGTATCGAACAGAGCACCATTTTCCCATTCCTCAGCAACGCCCTGGCAACGCAATTTCTCGGAGAAAGCACAAAGTTACGCAGCACGGCTTGGCTCCGCCGGGTGCGTACATGGGTACGTTACCAGAGAAAAACCACCCAGCGCACGAAGAAGAGAACCGCTCACTGATGATGGACGGTTCCCTCTCTCCACTCTTTGAACACTACGGTCGAATCTCATAGAACGCCTGCGCCAGATGCTCAATCGGCAAGCGCCGCACGCGTGTGAACCCGCCTTGCTCCGCGAGTTCGCGCACTTTTGTTGGTCCTATCGCGGTTCCGATGCCTTCGCCCCCGTGAGCTAAAGACACGGTCATGCAGTGCAACGTACTCATGGAGTACGTCAGTGCCCCCATCGGGCCCATGTTCTCAGCCAGGGTATCGCCCGCTTTCGGCTCGACCATGAAGTAGGTGCCGTCATCCGCCAACGCTTGACGGATCGAACGGAGCGCGCCACGAGGATCGACCATATCGTGGATGGCATCAAACGAGGTGATCACATCGAACTTTCGACTGGTTGGTAATGCCGTGGCGGAAGCGTGCTGAAACTCCACGCGGTCGGCCACCCCTTTCGCTTGCGCATCCGCTCGCGCACGCGCAAGTGACGCCTCGCTTACATCAAAGCCGTAGAATCGCGATTGCGGGAATGCTTGCGCCATCAGGATACTGGGATAGCCACTGCCACACCCCACATCCGCCGCGATGCCTCCGGCTTGCAATCGCTCCATCACCTGGGGCATCGCGGGCAGCCAACGTTTCACCAGGTGAAACTGATACTGCGCGCGGTTGCTGCGGTCGATCCCCGCCACGAGATCGGGACCGTAGTCAGCGAATGGCACTCCACCCCCTTTGACGAACGCTTCGGCGACCCGTGGCGCGACGTTAATCATCGTTGGCACATTCTGAAAAAAGCCCGCGAGAAAGCTGGGACTATTGTCATCCGCCAGCACGGCGGCGTGCTCTTCGGGAAAGGTAAAGCGCTCCGTGGCGGCGTCATACTCGACAATGCCAGCCGCGGCCATCGCCGCGAGCCATTCACGCACGTAGCGTTCCTGTAATCCATCCTTGGCCGCCACCTCGGACACGGACAGCGGACCCGCGCCCGCCATGATCTTGAACAGACCGAGTCGATCACCGATATAAATCATCCCGGTCAACGACGCACCGGTAATGTAGCCCATCATCTGACCCACAAACTGCTCACGTTTTACCTTATCCATAACACAGCCTCCTTTTTCTTTTGCTGAGGACGAATCGAGCCGAAGACCCACCACCTCTTCTGTTGGTGGGTCAACCTTTCGCTTGCGCGCCCGATCTTTATAATGGGAACTTATGACGAGCACTACTCCTACGGCAATCCTCTCACCCACGACATCCACGTACGACTATGACCTCATTGTCATCGGCTCCGGTCCGGCTGGCGAGAAAGCCGCCATTCAAGCCGCCAAGCTCGACAAACGCGTCGCGGTCATCGAACAGGGCGGTCAACTCGGCGGAGCTTGTACGCATACCGCCACCCTGCCGAGCAAAACCTTGCGAGAAGCCGTGTTGTTCATCACCGGGATCGAACAACGGACCTTTCCCGGCATCCAGTGCGCCGTGAAGAAACATCGCATGGGCGTGCAAGACCTGCTGCGCTACAAGACCACGGTGATCCAGTACCAGGCCGACGCCGTGCGGCGGCGATTTGATCGCAACGATATTGATGTCTTTCATGGTCGGGCCACTTTTCTTGATCCCCACCGCATCGCCATCGAAGGCACCGATGGCTCGCGCCGCACCTGTAGCACCGCCGTCACTATTCTCGCGGTTGGGTCACGTCCGGCTCGTCCCACCACGATCCCGTTCGATGACCAGCATGTGTTTGATACGGATTCGATTCTCTTTTTAGATCGCATCCCACGTACCCTCGCGGTCATCGGCGCTGGCGTTGTCGGCTGCGAGTACGCCTCGATCTTTGCCACACTCGGAGTGAAGGTCACGCTCCTCGACACTCGCGCGAACATCCTCGACTTTCTTGATGACGAAACCAAGCAGCGCCTTCTCTATCGGATGCTCAACGCGGGCGTCGTCATGCACTTTGGCGAAGAGGTGAGCGCGGTCTCCATTGTCGATTCGGATCGGATTGAGTCCCACTGCGCCAGCGGGAAAGTCGTGACGGCGGAGCGCGTGCTCTACGCCGCCGGGCGCGTTGGCAATACCGATCACCTCGGCTTATCGACAGTGAATCTCGACATCGACAAACGCGGGCTGCTGAACGTCAACGAGCACTTTCAGACCGTGGTGCCACACATCTACGCCGTCGGTGACGTGATTGGCTTTCCCGCGCTCGCGGCCACCGCGATGCACCAAGGCCGTCTCGCGTCAGCCCACGCTTTTCGCGACAGCAACGGACACGTGAATGGTCAGATCGCCATGACCCCGCTCGCGCCATTACCCTTTGGGATTTACACCATTCCCGAGGTCTCGATGGTCGGCGCGACCGAAGAAGAGTTGACGAAAGATCGTATTCCCTACGAAATCGGCCACGCCTATTACCGCGAGACCGCGCGTGCCCATATCATGGGGGACACCGATGGCATGCTGAAGCTCATCTTTCACCGCGAGACCCTGCAACTCCTCGGCGTCCACATTATCGGCGAGCGGGCCTCCGAACTCATTCATGTCGGCCAAGCCGTGATCGCCTACGGTGGGACGATTGAATACTTCATTGACAACGTAGTGAATTACCCGACGTTGTCGGAGGCGTATAAGGTCGCGGCGTTAAATGGGTATAATCGATTGTAGAGAACATTCAGCCGGAGAGAACCACTATGGCGCAAATTACGATTGACGTACCAAATGCTCTGGCTAGACGGCTGATGCCCGTTAAGCACCTCCTCCCGGAGGTATTAGCACGCGGGCTTGAACAATCGCCCCCGCTCCCCTACGAAGTGTACCGCTATATCCTGGAGTTTCTCGCTAGCAATCCTTCGTCTGATGCGATTCTGAAATTCCGACCCACGGCCAAAATGCAGGCACG
The DNA here is from genome assembly GCA_031389045.1 of Deltaproteobacteria bacterium. Lineage (GTDB taxonomy): Bacteria > Desulfobacterota > Binatia > Bin18 > Bin18 > JABFSC01. The sequence continues at coordinate 3,775 of JANMSE010000401.1, forward strand.
CATTAGCAAGTTGCTCGCGAAGAATGGCGAGGGAGAATTGACGCCTGCGGAATCGACTGAACTCGATGAGTACCTCCACATCAACGACCTCCTTTCGCTCCTTAAAACGCAGACATTAAGAAGGGTGAAACCCGCACCACATGGCAAGAGTTCGGCACGTCGCCTTGCGTGAGAGGCTTATTGAGCGCGCCAAGAATCGCTGTGAGTATTGTCAGCTTCCGGATGACATTGGTTGGGCTATTCATGAAGTTGACCATGTCATCGCGCGGAAGCATGGAGGGAAAACCGTCTTGGGCAACCTCGCTTATGCGTGTCCTCCATGCAATCGCCATAAAGGGACTGACTACCGATCGTTTGATCCGCTGACGGGCAAAGACACACGACTATTCAATCCTCGTCTCCAAGCCTGGCACAAGCATTTTCAGCTCAATGATGATGGAATTATTATCCCACGGACTCCGGAGAGTCGTGCGACTGTCCAGTTGCTTCGACTGAACGATCCCTCACGGGTGCAACAACGAGCCGATATCATGGCGCTAGACAAACTCCCATCAGAATCCGAGTAACCGTGCGTTCACGGAGGTTCTGATACGCCATTCCTCACCAGCCCCTAACCCCCAACACCTAGCCCCTGTTTTCACCCCTCCGCGATCACCTGCGCCTCAGCCAGCGTGTTGGTATGGGTCAAAGCGAGATGGAATCGCGTGATGCCGAGCGAAGCCGCGTATGCCTTGGCTTTGCCGTGCAGAATAATTTCCGGGCGTGCCCCGCGTCGCCGCATGACTTCAACGTCAAGCCAACCGACATAGGGACCCCAGCCATGTCCGAGCGCCTTCATCGTGGCTTCCTTAGCCGCGAACCGTGCCGCATAACTTTGATATTTCCCAGCACGGCGGGACTCGCAATACCGCTGCTCTCCCTCGGTGTAGACACGATTGCGAAACCGCGTACCGGTCACCGAATTGTCGAGCGCGGCTTTGATGCGCTCCACTTCAGCGAGATCAATACCAATAGCGATAATCATTCCGCAATCCGCAATGTCATTAGCAGGCTTGGCAACTATGACAGGTCGTGACATCACACGGCGGGGTTTGTCGTTCTAGCAGCGCCTTGCGCCATTCGACCCACAGATATTGCTTACTCACCGAGTGGTCAATGAAGTCCCACGGCAAGATTTCTTGCTGGTCGTAGCGACGATGGACGAAGAAATCAGGGTTCAGGGGTCGGGGAACAGGATTCGGAGTTCGGAGTTCGGAGTTCGGAGTCTCCGATGACCTTGGACTTTGGACTTTGGACCTTGGACCTTTCTCCTCCCGCCGTAGACGTTGAATGACGCTCCACCAATCCCCACCATTCTGATGCGCTTCGAGCAGAATCTGGCCGGTGCGGCGATCACCACGCGAAAGCAACGTCTGGTAGTACGCTTCGCGCGGCGACTCGGTGTCCACGGTCACACGGGAAAATCGGCCAAGCCGTTTTTTTAGCAGCGCGAACTTGTCGCGTAACGGCCCAATTTCTTCCATCGGTTCCCATTGGAGCGGGGTCCACGGTTTGGGGGAGAAGGCGTTCACCGACAGGGTCAGTCCTCCAACCTTCGCCCCTTTGCCGCAAAACTTCTCGTGAATCTTGATCGTCAAGTCGGCGATCGCTTCGACATCCTCGCGCTGTTCAGTTGGTACCCCCACCATGAAATACATTTTGAGTGAGGGGATACCACCACCCACTAACCATTCCGCCGCGCGCAAGATTTCCGGCTCGGTGAGATTTTTATTGATGACGCGGCGCATGCGTTCCGAGCCTGCTTCCGGAGCGATAGTGGCCGAGCGGTTCTTTTGCGCTCCCAGCGCGTCAGCCAGCTCCCTCGTAATCACATCGGCCTTGAGCGAGGAGGGCGAGGCGCGGCCACCAGCCTGACCAATAAAATCACAGATCGCCGCGATGCCGGGCTGGCTCGCCATCTCCGCGCCAACGAGGCCAATCGTCGCCCGTTCCTTCAGCCCTTCGGTTACACTCTGCTTAAGCGAGGCGAAGCTGCGATACCGGACTGGGCGATACATGAACCCCGCCGCGCAGAAGCGACACCCCCACTCGCATCCACGACTCGCTTCAATCAGATACATATCGCCGAACACCGCTTCCGGCGTGAGAATCTGCGAAGTCGTCGGATAGGCGTCCAAGTTCTCAATAAGTCGCCGCTTCACGCGGGGCTGCCCCTCCCCGTGGTAATCGACACGGACAATCCGCCCTTCGTCGTCATACTGCGGCGCGAAGAGCGTCGGCAAATACGCGCCTTCAACAGCGCTCAGTCTGTGAAGTTTTTCCGCCCGGCTGATCTTGGCGGTCCGCACCGTGGCGTAGAGTTCCAGAAACTCCGGGAGCATTTCCTCACCTTCGCCAATCAGAAACAGATCAATGAAGTCCGCCACTGGTTCGGGATTCAGAAACGTGGCGGGGCCACCGGCGATAATCAGGGGATGATGATCCTCGCGGTCTCGTGCGCGCAACGGGATATGCGCGGCGGCGAGGATGTCGAGGATATGGAGATAGTCGGTCTCGAAGGAGAGCGAGAACGCGAGGAGTTCGAAGTCTGGTAACGGCCGTTGGCTTTCCAAGGATGCCAACGGCGCGGTCGCGCGGCCGAGGGCTTCGGCTTCATCGGTTTCAGGCAGAAACGCCCGTTCACAGCGACAGCGCGGGTCCTGCGACAAAATGCGATAGGCGGCTTGAAATCCCAGGTTCGCCATTCCGACTGGATAGCGATTAGGGTAAATCAGACAGACGGGAATCTCACCTTCACTAGTGGAAACAAACAGTCGCTTTTCTTGAGCAAGCCGCTGGCGGGCACGTTCGGTAGTCAACCACATGAACAACACTTACCTGCCGATGCCCGTGAACGAAAGGCCCTGTCCAGATAGAGACCTGCTTCACTATTTGTAAGGGAGCAGCTTGAGAACTGACAGTCAGCGCACCAAAAACAGCAATCAGCTCTTCCCGAATTTGCTTAATCTTCTCCGCTTCGATCTCTCCGCCATCGTTATATTTCAATGGCAGATACATCTCATACTTTTTCATGCCGCGAGCGGAGCCTTGGGTAAATGCACGTTTTTAGCGGTGAGTTTTTTGAAGGGAATCTTTTGTTGCTTCAGCAACTTGAGGTGCTCCGAAACCACCCCATACGTATTATCCGGGAGGCAGCTCACCGGCACTCCACTTTTCGCCAACAACAGAAATCCCTGAGCATCATGTTTTTCTGGAATGTGGATGTAGGTCATCATGCAGGCGAAGCTAGGGATTTTGAGGTTTGCTGTCAAGACAAAGAACGCAATACGTTCGAAGGCCGGTAGCGGCGGGGCTGGTTTCACACCAGCCCCGCCATCCGTTAGTTCGCATGCTTACGTAAGAAGGCGGGAATGTCGTACTTGTCATCCCCCGCCGAGGCAGTGGGTGAAGTGTGGTCGGACGCGCCTTCGGTTTGGCGTTTCCGTTGCCACGTCGGAACATCAAGATCATCCACCGAGCCCATGTGAACCACTTTCCGCGGAGTCTGCGGAG
>JANMSE010000208.1:0-16959 GCA_031389045.1 Deltaproteobacteria bacterium
TTGAAAGAGACTTTTGCCAAAGCCGAGATTCTGCGGCTCTCCTGCGACGCGCACACCTGGATGTCCGGTTGGGTGGTTGTGCACGAACATCCATACTACGTGGTGACGGACGAGCAGGGCAATTTTTCCTTGACCGAGGTTCCACCAGGGGAATACACGCTACGAATTTGGCATGAAACCCTGGGCGAAAAACGTCAATCTATAACGGTGAAATCCGGGGCCAATGAGTCCTTACGGATTGAGTTGAGCGTGCCTCACAATTCCTAGAGCCGCGCGGTTCGTGATGTGGGTGTGTTTTCCGGATACGGAGCTAGCGCGCGGCCGCCACTGGTTTTGTTAAACGCAAGCAATAACCGAGGATTGCCACTTTTCACAGGGCAAAAACCTTCTTCCTAAAACATAAATTGACTATAGTCAAAAATAAAAGTTCCAAAACATCACCCCCAATAAGCTTACATTTTCCAATGTTTTTTTAGTAGATTAGAGGTGAGTTTTATTAGAACAATTATTTTTGACTATAGTCAATTTATGTTTTTATAAATGAATCACGTGTTTTAGGATAAAGGGCAGGGTGAGGAAATTTCGCTTTTCTCCTCGCATGAGCGCGGAAACTTCACTTCCGTTTTGATACGGTTCGAATTGCACGGCTCCGTAGCGGATTGATGGCGACCTAATGTCCAAACAGTTTAGACGATTTGGGGGGAAACCTGCGCCTCTAAACTGGGATTCCCTTTGCTCATCCCAGCCTCCCGTGACGCCACAGGATTCTCTTTCTCGGAAATCCCTTCAGCGGATACCGTCGCAGCGCTCCGCGCCAAGCCAAAGCACTGTCGCCGCTGCGCTCTGCCAGCGCACTCCAAAGGAAAAGCTCCAAGGGAGGGAGGCCGGAATTCGCTCCGCTCCTTACCGGCCTCCCTTGGTTATGCTATGTGATTATGTTTTCTAGAAATCACCTGAAACTCCTCAATACTCCCAATTCTCCATACGGCAGCGTTCTGATCCTGCTTGATCGGATTTGGTTCACGGCTCGCTCGGCGAAAAACTCGGAGGCGATGGATTCAAGAGGATATGTCGGGCGCAACCTCAAGGCTCTCGGAAAAAACAAGCCGCATGCGAAAGTAAAATATACCAAAAATCCTTATCGCAATTCATATTTTGACCATAATATATCTTATCAGACGTAATAGGGTGGCAGTTTCCACCGCCACCCTATTTCCCTACCCGCTCCCCCAAGACATCCGCGAGCGGATGATTCGCGTCTTTCGCGATAAGCTTTTCATAATATGTGGTCGCTGCGACCTTATCGGTTTTTTCCACCGCCAACCCCACCTGCGCGAGCGCTTCGCTCTGTAACGGGGCTTCGATCGCCGCTGCCTGATCATACCACTGTCGGACTTGCGCCAGGTCGCCACGTTGCGCGGCATCCTGCGCGAGCTTGATGAGAATCATTTGCTGAAGATACGCGGTCTTCTCTCCACTACTCTTGGCCAACGCGAGCGCTTCGTCATACGCCTTTTTCGCATCGTCCTTGCGCGCCACTTTCGCGTAAGCCTCTCCAAGATAAAACATCCCCAGCGCTTGCGGCTCGGCTCCCATCGCCGACGCGCCCCTGACCTGTTCAAGATGTGGAATCGCTTTCTCGCCATTCCCAGCCTGGACCTCGGCCATCCCCACCCGCAAGGCATCAAGGGCAACCTGTTTGCGATGCCCCATATACCACATCCCCACTACCGCTAGCACGATCAACGCGCTGACGCCCATCAACAATGCGCGATACCGCTGTATCACCGTCAACACCGCCGCGCCAAAACTCCCCACATCCACAACCGTTTGCGCGCGAGCCGGAGTCATTCGAGTTCTGACTTCAGTAGCCATGTGTCTCCAGCACCTCACTACATCTTATACTTGAAATCGTCGGGCGACATTTTTTCCAAGATTTCCGCCCATTTGTCCCGCGCGACATTCGACAAATTATGTTCCTGCGGCTCTTCCGCTTTTTGTTGCACGCTACTAGAGGCTTCCAACACTTTTTTCGCCACGAAAATTGGGCTTTTCGCTCGTAAGGCCAGGGAAATAGCGTCACTGGGACGGGCATCGACGGACACCCTGCGCCCGCCGATCTCAAGGTAAATCACCGCGTAGTACGTGCTGTCCTTCAGATCAGTCACCTCAACGGACTCAACCATGCCGCCTAAAGTATCGACCATGGTACGCAATAGGTCATGCGTCATCGGCCTAGCCATCTTGATCCCTTCCAGTTCGGTCGCCATGGCCGTCGCTTCCATGAGCCCAATCCATATCGGCAAGTTCAACTTATTGTCGCTGTCCTTGAGAATCACAATGGGCGTCTTCGTCACGGGATCAAGAGTGAGTCCCCCAACACGCATTTCGATAAAGTCTTCTCGTCCCATACGCCATTCCCCTGTCTCGGATTAAGGAGGGAGGCCCCCTCCCCTGATGTCACATCATTGGACCGAACCCGTGCCTGTTAGGCCGTCACCAGCCGATCCACCACACGGTAAAGTTGATTGAGATTGCGGCACTCTTCAACCAAGTCGCAGTACGGTGCGTAGCGGTCCATCTCACTGTCCCCAAATCCCCAGGTTAACCGACTCTCTGGATTAAGCCACACAATCTGTTTGGCGCGCTGGCGAATGTCCCGCAACACCCACTCGTGCGGAAGGTTATAGTTGTTCCGTGCGTCCCCTAATACCAGTACCGTGGTCCGCTTATTGATGACGGACAGGAAGTCGCGGTGGAATATCTTGAAGGCGCGACCAAAATCGGAGTGGGCGTAGAGATTAATCATGTTGCCGCGCAACGCCAGATCAATCGCCGCGTGAATCTCGTTATTCTCGAATAGCTTGGTGACTTCACCGAGATCCGCCACGAAAATGAAACTCCGGACTCGCGAATACAAATCTTGCACGGAATAGACGAACTGCAACATGAAACGTGAGACATTACGAACCGAGTCCGACACATCACAGAGAATCACGACCTGCGGTTTCTCTTTTTTCCGCCGCTCCAACACGATTCGGAATGGCACCCCGCCATACTGCATGTTTTTCCGCATGGTCTGCTGAAGATCGAAATGGCCGCGTTTCGCGCGTTTCCGCCGAATCGCGATCACATGCTTCAACCGTTGCGCGAGCTTAGCCACAGCTTCCTTCATCTTGCGGATTTCATCTTCCGACAAGTAGTAGAAGCTCTTATCCGCCAACGTGCGCATCTTCTGTTGATCGCGCACTTGCGGGTCCTGTTTCTCAAGCTCGGCGCGCACGTAGCTGCGGACCATGTGCGCCAAGTCTTGCAACCGCCGATCCAGATAGGCCAACATCTGCTCAACCTGCTGGGGACTGAGTCCGGCTTTTTGCAGGGCTTCCTTTAATCCTGACAGCTCTTGCATGAGTTGCCCGAAGCCCAGCTGTTGCGCGACCGCGTTGGCGAACTGCCCTTCTTGAAAGGAGCGTTGGATGTTTTGCAGGTTGGCTTGTTGCGCGGCTTCACGCAACATTTTCTCTAACTGGCCGGTGTTGTTGTTCAGGAGGGCCTTGGCGAGCTCGGAGAGTTCACCGCCCATGTTTTTGAGGGCCTCTTCTAATTGTTCAAGGAACTTCTGAAATTCCTCTTCCGACATTTCCATCGCGGCCATGGTTTCGGCACCCGCCGCTTTAATGATTTCACCCAAGCCAGTGAAATACATGTCAAAGAGTTCATCGTACACCGAAATATCAACAACTCGTTTCACTAAGGTCGCACGCAAGGTGTCCTTGAGGAGTTGCCGGTTGCGGATACCAATCAGCCCCAAGGCGGAAAAGGTATCCATGTTCTCCGCGGACGAAATTTTCAACCCGTTTTCTCGTAGGAGCTGGGTAAATTCAATAATTTTGTCATCCATATCCGGAACTCGCTTTCCGAGGATTATGTGGATTAGTGGAGGAGATCTTTGTCACTCTGAGCCGTGGGTGTCTTGGCTTTCGTTTTCTGCTTTTGCAGATATTCCTTTAACTCCGCCTCTGCCTTACGTACATCCCCCTCATACTTCAAGATCGTATTGAGGGTTTCATTCACCACGTTCTCATCCAGATGGGTCACATTAAGAAGGGTCAATGCTTTCGCCCAGTCGAGCGTTTCACTAATGCTCGGCGCTTTTTTCAGATCAAGCTTGCGAATCCCTTGCACCACCTCGACCACTTCTTCAGCCAGCCGCTCGGCGATGCCCGGCACTTTCATCCTTACGATTTCCAGTTCTTGTTCACGATCAGGGAAATCAATGTAGAGGTGCAGACAGCGCCGCTTGAGCGCATCCGACATCTCACGCGCGTTGTTACTGGTCAGCACCACGATGGGAATGATTTTCGCCTTGATGGTCCCGAGTTCGGGCACGCTCACTTGGAAGTCACTCAGCACTTCCAACAGGAACGCCTCAAACTCACTGTCAGATTTATCGATCTCGTCGATCAAGAGCACTTGTTGCGTGTCCGCCGAAATGGCTTGCAACAAGGGACGCGGGAGAATGAACCGCGGAGAGAAGAAGACACTGTCCTCATTCCCAATCCGCTCAACCGCTTCCTTGAGCGTCTTGGTTCCCGCAATGACTTCGCCGATCTTGTCCTTGAGGATTTGCGTGTAGAGGAGCTGCTTGGCATACTCCCATTCATAGAGCGCTTTCGCCTCATCCAGCCCCTCGTAACATTGCAATCGCACCAAATTGCATCCCGTCGCGCCACTAATGACCTTCGCCAGTTCCGTCTTTCCCACACCAGCCGGCCCTTCCACGAGAATCGGTTTCCGGAGGTGCGTGGCCAAGTACACGACCGTGGCGATCCGCTGATTACAGATGTAGCGTTGCTCGGAAAATTGACTAATGACGTTCTCAATCGAAGTGAACATTCTCCCTCCCGGCCCCAATTTTGCCCCACCCTAGCACATGCAAAAAGAAAAACACAAGGCGCGTCCCTTGCGATAAGAGCGGAATTTTCTCATCTTCACGCGCCATTTCTCTCCCCTTGCGCGCGCCCGGACTCTTTCCCTATAATCCGCCACCATTATGTGCACGCTCGCCTTCTACTTTCAGGTGTTTTCGCGCTATCCCATCGTCGCCGCCGCCAATCGAGACGAGTCCTTGAAGCGTCCCTCGGCCTCGCCCTTGCGCCTGTGGGACACGCCCTGGATTTACGGTGGTCAGGACCTCATCGCCGGTGGCACATGGCTCGGCATCAATGAACATGGCATGATCGCCGCCTTGCTCAATCGTCACACCAGCGCCACGGCGGACCCGTCCCGTCGCTCGCGTGGGCTCCTCTGTCTCGATGCCCTCAAATATACTTCGCTCGCCGAGGCCCTCGCCTACGTGAAGTCGCAGGCTCCCCAACAGTACAATCCGTTTAACTTGCTGATCGCCGACCGCACCGCCGCGTATGTGGTGTACGCCGAGGATGAGGGTTTTGAGATGGTCACGCTCACCCCAGGCTTCCACTTGCTCACCAACCGCGATCTCAATGACCACCAGTGCCCGCGCATCGCCCGCTCGCTCCAGAATTTTTCGCAACTCAGCCACACTCTCTCGCCAGCGGTGCACAACGTGGACGACATCTTCACGCGCCTCCATCCCCTCCTCGCGCACCACGCCGCCGACCTTGAGCCCCGTGCCAGTGTCTGCATTCATCTCGACGGCTACGGCACCTGCTCGTCCACGCTCCTCGCGTACGCCGCCGCCGAAGAGCGCTACAAATACGCCTTCGCGCCTGGCGCTCCCTGCCGCCACACTTATAGTGAATTGCTGCCTCCTGGGACATTCGCCAACAATCCACCGTCCACCACATAAGAAGCCCCGGTCACGAAGTCGCCCCCCTCGACCAAAAAGCGCACTGTGCGCACCACCTCCGCGACACTGCCCAACCGCCGCAGTGGTATCTGTCGCAGCAAAACCTGCGTGTCCTGCTCGTTGTACTCCTCCGGTAGCAACACTGGCCCCAGCACGACTTCATTCACTTGCACCCGTGGCGCGAGCGCTTTCGCCAACGCCAACGTCAACCCATGCACTCCGCCTTTGGACACACAATAAGGCAGGTAGCCCGGCACCGGACGTTGGCCGCTCCAATCGCCCAGTTGAATGATTTTCCCACCGTCAGCCGCGCGCATCTCCCGCCCCAGCGTCAGCGCGAAAATAAAGGGGGCGGTCAGATTCACGCGCATCATGCGCCGCCACTCCCTCAGTGACGTACTCGCGAGCGGCGAGGGACCAAATAGCGCCGCGTTGTTCACCAGAATGTCAATTTTTCCATCGCGCGCCACCGTGCGCGCTTCTCGTGCCACACGGAGCGTCTCGTCAGTCCGAGACAGATCACCTCGCACAACCGCCACCTGCCCACCCATCTCCCGAATAGCCACCGCGACATCCTCCCCTGAGGATGAATTGACATGCACAATCACCTGGACTCCAGCCTCGGCAAGCATGAGAGCGATGCCGCGCCCTACCCGTTTCGCCGCGCCGGTTACCAATGCGGTTTTTCCAGCCACCCTCATAACGACTCCCCCTCCTGGGGCAACGGCAGTTCCACGCGAAAGGTCGCGCCCCCACCAGGATTGTTCTCGGCCACGATCCGTCCGTGGTGCAGTTCGACGATCTTTTGCGCGAACGTGAGTCCAAGCCCGGTGCCTTTTTCCTTAGTGGAAAAGAAGGGGGAAAACAGCCGGGGAAAATCCGCCTCGGCGATCCCCGCCCCCTGATCCCGCACGGCAATCTCCACGTGCCGCGCGCGCGCGCCAAGCGTCACCACCACCTCTCCGGTCGCGGGCGAGGCTTCCACCGCGTTCTTGAGCAGATTCAACAGCGCTTGTTTGAGCTTAATGCGATCCACCGCCAGGAGGGCCAGCGGGGCCACCGTCTCCTCGCGAGCATAGGTCATCGTTACACGCCGGGCGTTGGCGGCGGCGCGCAACTCCTCGACCACTTCACTCACCAAGGGGTCAAGCGCGCAGGGTTCTCGATGCAACTCGAAATCACGCGAGAACACCAGCAGGTCGGACAAGGTGCGATTCAGGTCATTCAGCGTATGGTCAAACTGCTCGACGCGCCCCTGCGCCTCGGTGACCACGGCGGTCGGCGTCGCCCCTTCTTCTTGCAACACCTCACGCAACAAATCACACTGCAACCCCAACAATCCCACCTTCTGTAAAATTTGATGAGAGATCGCCGAGGACATTTGCCCGATGGCCGCCAGGCGCTCGTTGCGAGCAAGGTCAAGGTTCATCTGCTGCAAGCGTCCATGTTGCTGCTCCAGGGTTCGGCGTCGCGTCGTCAAGGTGCGCACCAAGACATGCGCCGCACCCACCGGCAACAACCCAACGTACAATCCACTGATGCCAAAGGTGTTCAACCCCAGGGTCAGAATCGCCACGTGCGGGGTCACCAAAAACAACCCCGTGGCCAGCAGCGCGGGTAAACTCGCCGCCAACTCCACGCTGGCGGAATACTGCATGCCATAACGCAAGCGGTGTTGCGCGCCATACCCCAAGGCGAAGACGCTCCAGCCGCCGATTTCACCCATCACGAATCGCGACAAGGTTTCCACGTCATCCATCCGCAACGGCAGATGCCCGCCCGCCAAGCGAAAGATCGCATAGCGCGCGCTGAGCGCCACCAACAAGATAGCGGCCAGGTCAAAAACCCTGAGCAAGGGGCGCGCATCGCGCCGCACGGTCTCTGGCACGGTCACGAGTCCCCACCACCGCAACCCTCTGGCCAGCGGCGCGGTGAGCACGATACTGGCCACGATCAACGGCAACGCGAACAGCCCAACGGCATACAATAAGGTGTTCGCCACCGTCAGAAACAGCAGGGACAAAAACACGTCCTCGCCCATATCGACGAACAGCAACAAGCCCACACACAGAAGCGGAAAAAAGGCGACGTACCACGCGAGAGAGCCGAGATTGAACGCCACCAGGCCAATCACCGGCAGCACCACCCCCGCGCTCACGGAAATCAGCGTCCACGACAACGCTCGCTCTCGGTCCACAGCCGACATCAATCTCTCCCAGTGAGGAAGCGGTCGAGCCAGGGCGTGCGCCGCAACAGCAAAAAACCATAGTCAAGATTGGCGGCATCAAAGTCGTGGTCACGCAGCGCCGTGTTGATCCGCACCGCCTGAAACTCATGCCGCTCTTGGACGGACGCCTCTCGTTCGCTGGTGGCGAACGACTCGTATTTCACCAGCAGTCGCTCGACAATGTCCCAGGTCGTCACGATACGCGCGGCGGCATACGCTTGCCCAAGGCCAGTGGAAAACTCGAACGCCACCACATAACACCAGCGCCCATCATGCCGCTGCATGCCGAGAAAACGGGTCTGAAGTTCCGCGCGTAACCACCCGCGCAGCAATTCCTCTTGCAGTCGCTCCACGAGGCCATGAATGCCGAATGCCGTCAGGGACGACGTTGCCCCCCATCGCGGCAGCACGTCATCGGGAGCAAGGTCTCCGACCAAAGGCATCCCCCACAGCGTCCGCCGCACCCGCGCGCGCCCATCGTTCCACCCTTGCCGAAACAGCGCTTCCTGAAAACGCGCCGGCTCCGCTTCCCCGGATTCCCACCGTAGGTAGAGATCAAACGGCTTGCGAAACTTGAAGGCCGCCCGCAGCCGTTGCTCGCTCCGTTCCTCCCCGGTCGCGACGATCCAGCTCCCACTGTAGTCGGTGATTTCGGCGTAGCGGCGCTGCCACGACTGCGTGAATCGCGGCAGATCAATCGTCGTGCCGCTCGGCGTCACCGAGGGCGGCTCCTCACCCGTCGGCTCCCAGGAAAAGAGTTGCGTCGGCAGTCCCACGTTCACCTGTAAGTTTGTATACATCACATGTTGGCGGGCTTCCCCCCCGACCCCGCGCAACGTCAGTTCGGTGGGAATGCCGGTCCCGCGCTCAATGATGAACTCGTAGGTCGAGACCAAGTTGTCACGGAAAGGGATCAAAAACGCGGGCACCGACAGGCGCATCTTTCCTTCGGCCAGAGAGGGCGCGACCATCTGCACCTCGATCAGCCGCATGCTGCGGTCCGTCACTGGCCGTTGCGCCAAGGCGGCCAAGGCCGTCAGCCAATCGCTCATGTCTCGCACGGCGGGCTGGAAGGGTTCGCCCAGCTCGGTCGCGGGCACACTGATGGTGAGAAAGTCAAACCACGCGCCCAGGCGCAGCATGAGGTTCCCTTGGTTCCAGCGTGGACGCGCCAGCAACGCGGCCCCCTTGTGCAGGCCCGACTCCCAGCGAAAGGACAGAAATCCAGGTTTGCGAAAGGCCACCTCGATCCGCTCCTCGCGGGTTTCGCCATCCGCTTCTCGGACGGTATGCAGGACCGTGCCGCGATAATCATCCAGTCGGTAATATGCCTCTCGGCACTGCGTCAGCACCTTGAGGACCTCATCCAACTGGTCCACGTCTTTCGCGTCTTGCGCCCACCCAGGTGTCGCACACAGGGAGAGGAGGAAGGTCAAAAGGAACGGCAGTGCTCTCATCGCGCGTTACCAAGTCCCGCCTTCAGCGCGAGCACCGCGGCCTTGGTCCGATCATTCACTTGCAGTTTACGAAAGATGCTGGCCAGGTGCATCTTGACCGTCAATTCGCTGATGAACAGGCGGTGGCCAATCTCCTTGTTGTTCGCGCCGGTGGCGACCAGGCGCAGCACTTCATCTTCTCTGGTGGTCAACGTGCGTACGATTTGCCGCAACTCCTCAGTCTCTTGGTCACGTTGGAACTCACGCAGAAATTTCCCGGCGATCTCCGGGTTCAGCACGATCTCGCCCGCCGCCACTTTTCGCAGGGTATCAAGAATGTCGGTGGCGCGCGCGTTCTTCAACAGATACCCGACCGCCCCGGCCTTCACCGCGCGGAAGATCAAATCCGGATTGTCGTAGCCCGTGAAGATGACGACTTTCGAGGCTGGCGATTGCTTACGCACGTAGGCCGTCGCCTCGATACCGTCGCCGTGCGGCATTTCGATATCCATGAGGATGATCGTAGGGCTGGCCTCCTTGAGGATGGCTTCCAACTGCGCCAAATTTTCCGCGCCGCCCACGATCGTAAAATCGGGTTGCTTCTTGAAAATTTGTTGGAGTCCCGACAAGATCATCGGGTGGTCGTCCACGATCAAAAGCGAAATTTTTTCCATAACAGTCCTCGGATTCATCCGCCGCCAATCCTTAAAGGCCATTCTTCAGAACGGCACGCCCGGCAGGATATGAAGCCCCTTCTCCCAGGTCAAGCAAGTCGCCAGAGACGACGAGAGACCGAAAACCGCGAATCGAAACCGAAAGAGAAACAAAAATGGCGAACGCCAAATTTAACCCTTTCGGTATTTTACAAATTCATTATTACTATATTAAGGCTGTTTATATTTTTTCGCCAAGCCATATTTTTTCCCCCATAACCCCCGCGGCAAAATCCGCTCACCACCCCCATCGCCCTTCGCCAAATTCCATCCACCGACATTAACACCTCAAAACCTCTATATTTCAGCATTTTTCCGTAATTTATATTTAGCCAAATTTTGCCATTTATAATTATATTTAGTTATAATTTATGACTATCATTTAGCCAATTTTCTGCTTTGTCGGTGGCCCTATTCACATTTTTTCAAGGATGTGAATAACTCTGCGTGGCAAGAAAGGAGCACCAATGGAGGCGGACATCACGCATAAAGGGCAGCGCCAAAAAAGTCCGAACGCCCCGGCGTATAGTCTTCAAGAATGCCTTGAGGATACGCGGCGAATTTTTCGTATTGAAAATCAGGTCCCGCTGAGTCGCGAGTCGATAGCCGAACATCTGAGCTTGGCCTCGCAATCCGGCCCTTTTAACCGCAAGCTCAGTAGCCTGCGCCAATACGGACTTCTCGAAGCCATCGGCAAAGACCTCCGCGTCAGTGATCTCTTCCTTCACATCGATCACGCGGCGGACGACAACGAGCGTCGTCGTTCGTTGCGTGAAGCGTTAGGCCGTCCCGCGATTTTTCAGAGTCTGCTCTCGCAATATGAGAATAGTGGTGGCGGGCTGCCGTCCGACCTCAACCTCACCAATCAGCTCTTGCTCAAGCATCGCTTCACGAAAAACAACGCGGAGACCGTGGCCAAAGCCTTTCTCGAATCGGCGCGGTTCGCTGGGCTCACGCAGCCGCGCTCATTCCACCAGCCCTCCCCTCCCCTCCCGTTCCCGACGACAACAGCGTCAACGGAATCCGCCAAATCGCTCAGCCTTCCGCTTGACCCCCCGCGCGCGCCACAAGCGCTGGACGATCAGCCCGCGCAATGCCGCCAAGAAATCCCGCTCAGCCCAGGTCGTCGCGCGATTGTCGTCGTCCCGGAAAACATTACTCCCGATGAAATCGCCAAAATTGTTCGGGTGCTCCACGCGTTGGCGAGTAGTCAGTAGCGCGTTGACCGGGGACCGGAGAAGGAAAAGTCACTTGATCCCCCTCACCCTAGCCCTCTCCCAGCCGGGAGAGGGAACTCGAAACCCAAAACTCGCTAACTTAATGCCATTGGCATTCCGCCCCGGTCTCCCGTCTCCGGTCCCCGGTCCTCACCTTCCCGCACCACCATGAATCTGGCATTATCGCGCCGAATACAGTAAGGTCGTCCCCTATGCACCATCTCACTCGCTTGATCGAATTCGAGGCCTCGCATCGCTACTGGAACCCGGAGTTCTCGGAAGCGGACAACCATCGGACCTTTGGCAAATGCGTGAGCCCCTACGGACATGGTCACAACTATGTGCTCCGCGTCACTCTCAGTGGCACCGTCGATGCCAGAACCGGCATGGTCATCAACATCACCGAGCTGGATCGCATCCTCAAGGAAGTCAGCGCCGAGTTCGACCATAAATTCATCAACCTCGACCATCCCGCTTTCGCGACCCGCATTCCCACCACCGAAAATTTAGCGGCCTACATGCGCGACGTGATCGAGCGCAAACTCGCCTCGCAAAATCATCCCCATCAGCTCCATCGCGTCACCCTCTACGAGGAACCCACACTGTGGGCCGACGTCTTTAGTGGAGAAGGACGAAATATGGCTTCCCTCACCAAAACCTTTGGCTTCAGCGCCGCCCACCGCCTGCACAGTCCCGTCCTCTCGGACGACGAGAACAAGGCCGTGTTCGGCAAGTGCAACAACCTTCATGGCCACGGCCACAACTATGAACTCGAAGTCACCGTGCAGGGCGCGATCGATCCGCGCACCGGTATGATTTTCGACCTGGGCGAGATCATGCGCGTGGTCGATGAGGAGATCATCGCCCGCTTCGATCACAAACACCTCAACGAAGACACGGCGGAATTTCGCGCCCTCAATCCCACCGGCGAGAATATCGTCAAGGTGATCTGGGACCTCCTCAATCCCAAACTCAGCGGCCACCTGACCAAGATCGGCCTCTGGGAAACCCCCAAGAACTTCTTTGAATACTATGGACAATAATCCCACACCCACGCCAAACCTGAGTCAGCACGTCGCCATCATTACTGGAGCCAGCTCAGGCATCGGTCGCGCCGTGGCGCTCGCGCTCGCGTCCGCCGGAGCAACGGTCGCACTCGCGGCGCGCTCACAACAGAACCTCGACATCCTCGCGCACGACATCACCAGTCGTGGCGGTCGCGCCCTCACCTTCCCGACTGATGTCGCCAACGAAGCCCAGATCGAACACCTGGTCACCCGCACGCACGCCGAATGTGGGCGCCTCGACATTCTGGTCACCAGCGCCGGCGGCGCGACTTTCGGTCCCATCACCGAGTCCCGGACCGAGGACTGGGACACGATGATGAACATCAACCTGCGTGGCACCTATCTCTGCTGCAAGCACGCGCTCAAAGTGATGATCCCCCAGGGACGCGGACATATCCTGAATGTGCTGTCCATCGCCAGCCACGCCATTCTTCCCGGTTCGACCGGCTACACCGCCTCGAAATTCGGCGCCCTCGGACTCACCAAAGTCATCGCCGCCGAAGTCCGCTCGCTTGGCATCAAGGTCACCGCCGTGATTCCCGGCGCCGTCGATACCCCCTTGTGGGACAACAGCGGCAGCACCTTGGATCGGGGCAAAATGCTCTCCCCGACTGATGTCGCCAACGCGATGCTCAGCATCATCACTCAACCACCGACGATCCATACTGATGAGATCGTGTTAATGCCACCGCTAGGAATCCTATGAACGCTCGCTCTTTCGTTACGCTCCTGTGTGCCTTTGCTTTCCTTCCTATCTCCGCCTGCAACTCCAAACCCGAACAACCTGCCCAACAAACGTCTGATAATAAATTTCGTGTCGCCCTCCTCACTCCAGGGCCGGTTAGCGACGCGGGATGGAACGCTCTCGCCTACGAAGGACTCGTCAAAGTCCGTGACCAACTCAAGGCCGAGATCAGTCAGGTCGAAACCAAAACGCCCGCTGAGTTCGAGGAAGCGTTCCGTGATTACGCGAGCCGCCACTTCCAACTCATTTTCGGACACGGGTTCGAGTTTCAAGATGCCGCCGCCAAAGTCAGTGCCGACTTTCCAGACTCGGTGTTCATCACCACGTCAGGCAGCACCGTCCGCCGCAATGTCGCCCCGATCCGCTTCATGCTCGAAGAGGCCACCTACCTGATGGGCATGATGAGCGCGCTGGTGTCCAAAACCGGCAAGGCCGGAGCCATCGGTGGTGTGGAAATTCCGCCGTTGAAAAGCACGTTCATGGCCTTCGAGGCCGGCGCCAAGAGCGTCAATCCCAATTTTCAAGTGATCGTTTCATATCTCGGAAACTGGGAAGACGTGGGAGCCGCGAAACAAGCCGCCACCGCTCTGATTGAACAAGGGTGTGACATTCTCATTCCCAACGCGGACGCGGCCAGCCTCGGAGCTTTTCAGGCAGCCCAAGAGAAAAAGGTGTTCATGCTCGGCACCAATAAGAATCAGAATGACGTCGCCCCGGATGTCACCCTCGCCAGCGGCGTGATTGATATTCCCAGCGCCTTCCTGCAAATCGCCCAAGAAGTGCAAAACCGCACCTTTACGGGCCGCATCTTGCAACTTGGCATGAAGGAGAAGGTCATCACGCTCGTCTACAACCCCGCCCTGCGCGACCGGATTCCACCAGAAGCCCAAGCGCGTCTCGACACCGCTCAGCAGCAGATCATCGCTGGTACCCTCACCGTGCCGTCGGTCGAGTTCACCCCGGTAAAACCGTGACGCCATAGCAAGTTCCGCATGGAAGAAGAAGATGAGAGGGCTTGAGTGAATTCTCCTCACCCTCCCCCTACCCTCTCGGCACGACATCTCTCGAAAACCTTCGCGAGCCTGCGCGCGGTTGATGGCGTGAGTATCGACTTTCACGCGGGCGAGATTCACGCGGTCTTGGGCGAGAATGGCGCGGGCAAGTCCACGCTCATGCACCTGCTCTCCGGGCTATATCGCCCAGACGCGGGAGAGATTCTACTCAACGGCACCCCGGTCACCTTCGCCTCCGCGCGAGCCGCCCTCGCCGCTGGGATCGCCATGGTCCATCAACACTTCATGCTCGTGCCGTCTCTGTCCATCGCCGAGAATGTGTTGTTGGCGCTCGCCGGCAGCCGCTGGCAACGCATAGATCGTCAACAGCTCAGCCTCGACATCCAGGCCCTAGCCACACGCTACGGCCTCACCATTGATGCCGTGGACACACCAGTCGCCTCGTTATCCGTTGGTGCGCAACAACGGGTCGAGATTCTCAAGGCGCTCGCCTCGTCCGCGCGGATTCTCATTCTTGATGAACCCACCGCTGTCCTCACCCCGGCGGAAGTCGAGAATCTGTTTGGCATCCTGCGTAAATTGAAGAGCGAGGGGTACTGCATCCTCGTCATCACGCATAAAATTCCCGAAGTCCTCGCTCTCGCCGACCGCTTGTCCATCCTGCGGCGTGGGAGTCTCGTCATCACGCGCGAGGTCGCCGGGTGCACCCCCGAAGAGCTGTCCACCCTGATGATTGGTGAGCCGCAAACCTTTATCCCCGCGATCACGCCCACACCCACCACGCAGGCATCAGCGGACCCCACCCCCGCACTCTCACTTGATCAGGTCTCGACCCGCGCCACACCTGGGAGAGTCACGTTGCACGAGGTGTCCCTGCGGATTCACCGTGGCGCGATCATCGGCATCGCGGGCGTCGATGGCAACGGGCAGTCCGAACTCGCGGAACTCCTGCTGGGGCTCTTGCCACCGTCACAAGGAGCCATCCGCGTCCAAGGTCAAGCCATCCACGCCCCCACACCCGCGCGACTGCGCGAAGCGGGAGTCGCCTTGATTCCGCATGACCGTCGCCACGAAGGGTTAGCCCTCTCACTGTCGATTGAAGAGAATCTGCTGCTGAACTCGCACGTGCTCGCAACGCTGACGCCAGGCGTGCGATTCTCGCCACAGCAGATGCGACGCTTCGCCGAACAACAAATGACGCGCTTTAGTATTCGCGCGGCATCTCCGGCGCAACCCGTCTCCTCGCTCTCCGGTGGCAACCAACAACGTGTCGTCATCGCCAGAGAACTCGCCCAAGAGCCCAGCCTGCTTATCGCCGCCAACCCCAGCCGGGGGCTCGACGTGGGCGCGACGACGTATGTCCACCAGACCCTGCGCGCGCACGCCCAACAAGGCGCGGGGGTCTTGCTCATCTCCACCGACCTCGACGAGATCGCCGCGCTCAGTGACCAGGTGTACGTGCTCTACCAAGGTCGCCTGCTGGGTCCGGTCGCTTCACTCGCGGATCGCTCGACCATTGGTCAGATGATGACAGGAGCACAAACGTGATACTGACGGCCTCGCTCACGCGACTGCTCCCCGCGCTCCTCGCCGTGGTGTCGGCGTTCGTCACCATCACTATGGGTTTGTGGCTTGCGGGCATCAGTGTCACGACGGTGTTCAGCGCCTTAATCGAGGGCGCGGCGGGCGATAGCTATCGACTAGCGGAAACCGCCGTCAAAGCCTGCCCACTGCTGCTCACCGGCTTAGCCGTGGCCTTGGCACTGCATGCGGGCGTATGGAACATTGGCGCGGAAGGACAACTCCTGATGGGAGCGCTCGCCACCGCTTGGGTCGGTCAGTATACCGCGACCCTGCCTCCACTGTTGGCGCTCCCACTGGTCTGCGTCACCGCGCTCACCGCCGGGTTGGTGTGGGCCGGGGGCGCGGCGCTGCTCAAACAATACCGCCATGTCAACGAAGTCATCAGCACCATCATGCTCAACTTCATCGCCGCCAGCCTCGTCAGCTACTGCGTGCATGGACCACTGATGGAAGTGGAAGGCCGCTATCCACAAACGGACATGCTCCCCGTGGCCGCGCAGTTTCCCCGGCTGCTCCCACCCACACGCTTGCATCTGGGCATCCTCCTCGCGCTGGCCATCGCCGCGCTGGTGTGGGTGTTGTTGTATCGCACCAAAGCCGGATTCCGCCTGCGCGCGACCGGCGCGAATCCCACCGCCGCACGGTTCGCGGGCATCGCGGTCGATCACGAAATCACCCGCGCGCTCCTCCTCAGCGGCGCGCTCGCCGGTCTCGCCGGAGGAATGGAAGTCAGTGGCATTACCCATCGCGTCTATGAGAAATTTTCACCAGGTTACGGCTACACCGCGATCGCCGTGGCTTTAGTCGGACAGCGATCTCCCCTTGGTGTTGTCTTGGCGGCGATCTTCTTTGGCGCGCTCGAAGCGGGCTCCGGCGCAGTGCAGCGCAATGCGGGAGTCTCGTCAGTCCTGGTGATCGTGATCCAAGCCACGGTCGTGCTCTTTCTCGCGGCGTATAGTACAGAGACGTTTCGGCGGTGGGGGAAAAAAGTAGTCAGTAGTCAGTAGTCAGTAGTCAGTAGTCAGTAGTCAGTAGTCAGTAGTCAGTAGTCAGTAGTCAGTAGTCAGTAGTCAGTAGTCAGTAGTCAGTAGTCACTGTAGTTTCCAGACAATTGAAAAGGCAGATAC
>JANMSE010000450.1:0-2734 GCA_031389045.1 Deltaproteobacteria bacterium
CCGGCTACCCTCAAATGCCGCTCTGCGGCATATCTGGCCTCGCGGAGCGAGGCGATGAGGGTAGCCGGGGAGTTCAGTCCCCGGCGAGAGGTGGCGTGGGACGGTTTCTATCACGACAAAAAATCCCTTAACTTAATGCCATTGCCCGGAAGGCATGCGACAATCTCAGAACTTCGTCAACAACTGTTGTTGGATGCTCTGGACTTCCTGGCGGATGGTTTCGACTTTTCCGAGTGGTCGTCCGAGGTCTTCCACTTTCTGGCTGATGTCTTCAATTTTCTTCAAGATGTGGCGAATCTTGGTGTGCGCTTCGATCACCGCGCGAGCCTGCTGTTCCTTGCTGTCCCATTTGCGTTCGGCGTAGTCCCGCAACTCACGAGTCTGGAACAGCAGCTCCTGCACTTCGTCTTCATAGCCATGTATAAGCCCATGAATGACAGTACGCACCTCACCCTGCTCACCGGGGTCTTTCCACAGAATATGCTCAAGGAAAAAGAGGTCTGACTCGCGTACCGTTGCTCTGCCGTTCAGATAAGCCAGTGCCTTGAGTACGCCAAGACTCTGGCGATAGCGACGATCAGAAGCGACGATGTTCTTCTTCTGTAACTCGCGCCGGATATTGCCGATCTCATGCAGGACTGGGTCTGGCAGGGCCACCGCTCGGACCTCGGCTTGCATCTGTTGTAATTCCGCGAGCGTCATGGTGGTGCGCTCGCTGGGCTCCGTGGCTAGGAGCATTTTGAGGAAGCGAAATTCCTCGTTGATATAGCCGACGACAAAGCGGAGCAGAAACCGGTCATACAACGCTAGCAGTTCATCATCCTCAGGCAGTTCATTGCTAGCCCCGAACAGGGTCAACAGCGGGACTTCAGCGACCTGGCGGCCATTATGAAACAGGCGTTCGTTAATGATGGTGAGAATGGCATTGAGAATTGACGAACTCGCCTTAAAGACTTCATCTAAAAACGCGATGTGCGCTTCTGGCAGCTTGTTGGCGGTGACGCGGCGATAATCATCGGCTTCGAGCGCCTTGAGACTGACCGCGCCAAACAACTCTTCGGGTGTGGTGAACTTGGTCAACAGCCACTGAAAATAGGTCGCGCCAGTGATCCGGCGGCAGAGTTCATCCGCGAGCATGGATTTGGCGGTGCCTGGTGGACCCACGATCAATAGATGTTGCGCGGCCAGGAGTGCGGTGAGGGCACCGTCAATCAACTCGGTGCGTTCGAGGAACATCTGTTGGAGTTCCTCGCGAATGGTGCGCAGCTTCTCTTGGGGGGTCATGTCCTCCAGACTTAGCAGACTGCAAGGCGACGGGGAACCCTGAAGACAGGAACGGGCGAATGGGTGAACGAGCGAAACGGAGAACCGGGGAACCGGGGAACCGGGGAATCGGAGAATAAAGCAAGAAAAAATCTTCTTCTTGTCACCGATTCTCCCCTTCACCGATTCCCCGTTTCGTTCCTCCCGGCCCCGGCTCTAGCCTCCCGACGGCTCGCTGGTCTATAAGAACGGCAAAGCTAAATTCTTGCACAAGGAGGGCGTTATGGCTGGAGCACTTGATGGGATCAAAATTCTGGAGCTGACCCGTGTTGGCCCAGGAGCATTTTGCACGATGATGTTGGCCGACATGGGCGCGGAAGTGTTAAAGATCGAAGCCCCACCGTCAGGCAAGCTGGCGGGCTCCGGTGCTTCGCCGAAACCGGAAGACGCGCGTAAATTGGCCACCAGTTTTACCAATCGTAATAAGAAGAGCATGACGCTCAACCTCAAGGACCCGGCGGGACAAGCGATCTTGCAGGACCTGGCGAAAAACTACGATGTGCTGGTTGAAGGCTTTCGGCCAGGGGTCATGCAACGGCTCGGTGGCGATTACGAGACCCTCAAGAAACTGAACCCGCGCCTCATCTACTGCGCGTTGAGTGGCTACGGCCAGGATGGTCCTTACCGCGATTATCCCGCGCATGACTTGAACTACCTCTCACTCGCTGGCATGGCGAATCTCATTGGCCCGCCCGAAGGTCCACCATCAATCCCGCTCAATGTCGTGGCGGATTACGCGGGCGCGTCGATGCACGGCGCGACCGGGATCATGTTCGCCCTGTTCGCCCGCGAGCGGACCGGCAAAGGCCAGTTTGTCGATGTGTCCTATCTCGACACCACGATTTCATTGCTAGCGGCAACGCCGAACGTGCGTGATTATTTCTCAGACGGTGTCATGCCTGGTCGCGGCAAAGGGGTGTTCGGTGGTGGCTACGCCTATTACGGGTTCTACGACACCAAGGATCATAAGATGATTACCATTGGCTGCACCGAGCCGTGGTTGTGGGAGAACCTGTGTGACGCCATCAATCGCCCGGACCTGAAAGACTGCGGGATGAAAGCTGGTGATTTCTCTGGCTATACCAACGACCGACACATTTACGCACGGGCCGAGTTACAGAAAATCTTTCTCACCAAAACCCGCGAAGAGTGGTTCGATATGCTGACCAAGGCCGATGTGTGTGTCGGCAAGGTGTACGACGTGCCCGAAGTGTTCCAAGACCCGCAAGTGAAGCATAGACAGATGGCGGTGGAGTTAAACCATCCCGTCGCGGGCAAAGTGACACAAGCGGGGATCGCGGTGAAACTCTCCGATACCCCCGGCTCGATTCGCTCGTTCGCCCCGGCGCTGGGAGCCAGTACGGACGAGGTACTGCGCGGCATCGGCTACAACGACGCGCGGATCGCGGAG
>JANMSE010000461.1:0-2486 GCA_031389045.1 Deltaproteobacteria bacterium
CCTGGAAGCGGTTGGGGTGGCAGTCAGTCCGGAACGTTCACCTGGGCTCGCCACGATGCTAGGCCAGATGGGAGTAAGCCGCGTGTGCCCGATTGGTACGATGCAAACCCCACCACTGAGTTGGCGGCATGGCGGACGACCGCGGGTCGCGGATATCGTGCGGTGGATAGAAATCGAACCCCCTCGCTAATTGCCGAGGGGCTCTCGGTCACGTATCTTTCTTCGCGATGACCACCAACCGTGACGACTTTCTCCGTTTCGTTGCTCAGACCTCACCGGAACCGATGGCTATCGAAGTGGCGCGTGCTCAGGGCTGCGTCATCATCGACAAGAGCGGGAAGGAATATCTCGACTTCCTCTCCGGCATTGGCGTCGCCAGCCTTGGCCATACGCATCCGGTTGTGGTTCAAGCCGTGCAAGCCCAAGCCGAACGTTATCTGCATGCGATGGTGTATGGCGAATATATCCAAGAACCGCAGGTCTACTTGGCGCGTCGCTTGGCGGAGGTCACACCAAAGCCGCTCTCCGTCACCTATTTCACCAATAGTGGGACCGAGGCCGTCGAGGGCGCGCTCAAGACCGCGCGCAAGTATACCGGACGCACTCGCTTCGTCAGTTTTGTCGGCAGTTTTCATGGTGACACGTTTGGTGCGCTCTCGGTCGGTGGCAATCCTCTGTACCGCACCCCGTTTGAGCCACTGTTGCCGACCGTGACGTTTCTCCCGTTTAACGACGAAGACGCGCTTCCGCGAATCGACGAGACCGTCGCCGCCGTCATTATCGAACCAATTCAAGGCGAAGGAGGCGTGCGGATTCCCGACCCCGAGTTTCTTCCAGCTTTGCGACAACGCTGTCGCGAAGTTGGCGCGTTGCTGATTTTTGACGAAGTTATTACTGGTTTTGCTCGGACGGGGAAACTCTTCGCCTGTGAGCATTGGCAAGTCACCCCGGATATTCTCGTGCTGGCAAAAGCCTTGGGTGGTGGGATGCCACTGGGCGCGTTTATCAGCACCCCGGAGATCATGGCAACGCTCTCGCACTCCCCTGCCCTCGCGCATGTGACCACGTTTGGTGGACATCCGGTCTGTTGCGCGGCGGGGCTCGCGTCACTCAACTTCATGCTGGAAACCCACGTGCCCCAACAGGCCCAAGCACAAGGCACGGTGTTACTGGCGCGTCTTCAAGAGTTGATTGGTGCTGGGGGCTTCGTCGGGGCACGTGGGCGTGGACTCTTGATCGGCATGGACTTCACCACGCCAGAAGCAACAAAACAGTTTGTGCAATCCTGTTTCACCTCCGGCCTCATTCTCGGCTGGACTCTGCATCAAGACACCGTGGTACGGCTGGCGCCACCACTGATTATCACCACGGCGGACATTGAGCGCGCCGTCACCATCATGCGGCACGCGCTCCATCACACCTAAGAAAGGAAGAACTCATGGCGGATAACACCTCGACTCCCATCACCCCCGCGGCCTTTTTCACGGACAAGGTCGCCCCCCAGTTTCGTCGCCGCATTGACGAGATGCAGCGGCAGATCGCCACCTTGCAGCAACAAATTCAAGATCGCCTGAACGCGCAAGGGACAGTACGCATGGTGGTCGAAGGCGAAGGCGGCGGCACGTGGTATCTGAACACCAAGAATGGCGAGATGACGGTGACGGCTGAACCTACATTTCCGCCAGTGATGACGGTGTACCAATCCCGCGCTTATTTTGATTGGTCCGCGGCGATGGCGACGGAGTCCGGCTTATTTGGGCCGAGTTCGCGCAACAATCAGAGCGAGTTGACCAAATCGCGGGTCGAACGACTTCAGAAAATCAAAGGACTCCTCCAGTTTTCGTTCACGCACTTACCGGATGGCAGTGAGCAGAGTTTTTGTATTCACCTTGGCGATGGCGAACGGCCAGCGGCCCCGCAGACCACCTTGTCGATGAAAGCCGACGATGCCCAGAAGATTGCGCGCGGCGACCTCAATCCGCAGATGGCGTTTATGAACGGCACCATCAAGATCAGCGGCGACATGGCGCTGGCGATGCAGTTTGGCGCGGCGATGATGTAGGGACGAACTTTGTGGGGTACGGGTTTTCGATGGCCACGTTCTTATTCTGGAACTTAAATAAAAGACCTCTGCTGCATCAGGTCGCCACACTCTGTGATGAGCACAAGGTGGATGTCCTCATTCTGGCTGAGTCTGGATTGTCCGCAGCGGCTCTTTTAGAAACCCTCAACAAAAACCACAGTTCGAAGTTTATTTTTCCCTCCTCCGGCGTTCCTTCTCGGCTGTCTTTTTTCATACGGCTCCCCCAACAATCTTTCGAGTCCGTATCCGACAGTTCTCATGTCGCAATTCGGCGACTCATCCCGCCTATCGGATTTGAGATTCTCATCGCTACGGTTCACCTTCCCAGCAAACTCCGCTACACGAACGAGGACCAAGCGCAAAATTCTCTTCTCGTTTCACGGGCCATTGAAGAGGCCGAAAC
>JANMSE010000467.1:0-9199 GCA_031389045.1 Deltaproteobacteria bacterium
CAAAAGAGAACATCAAACAGTACGAAGCGGCTGGCGTGAGCATGATGTTTATTCCTCGCGTATTTCAGTCCGATGTTCAGGATGTCGTTGACAACATGGAACAGTTCGCCAGAGACATTAAAGACCCCTTGGACAAGGGGAGATAATCGCGTTTTTCAAGAACTGCGCCCAGGGAGAGATGCGGCGCGGCCCATCTCTCCCCAACAACGATACCCCTCGCCGCTCCGAACCGTTACCCATTCACATCAATGACGACTCGGCCACGGACTTTCCCTTCGATAATCTCCTGCGCCAGTTGCGGCACTTTCGACATCGGCTCCATCACCGTCATCGCCTCGAGTTTACCGAGGTCCAAATCGCGCGCGAGTCGTCGCCAGCCTTCCAAGCGTTTCGGCTTTGGACACATCACGGAATCAATCCCAAGCAGACTCACACCCCTCAGAATGAACGGATAGACCGAGGTGGGAAGCGTCGCGCCACCCGCGAGCCCACAGGCGGCGACCGCCCCACCCGTGCGCGTACCACGTAAGACAGTCGCTAGGGTCTCCGCCCCGACCGAATCAATCCCACCGGCCCAGCGTTCCGCATCAAGTGGACGATTCGAAGTTTGCGCGAGCGTGGTACGTTCAACAATACTTGTCGCACCGAGCGACTTCAGGTACTCCGCCAATTCTGGCCGCCCGGTTGACGCGGCCACCTTGTAGCCAAGTTTCGCCAGCAGCGCGACCGCGACACTGCCCACTCCACCAGCGGCACCAGTCACAATCACTTCGTGTTCGCCCGGCTTCACACCCGCATGTTCCAGAGCCATGACACTGAGAATCGAGGTGAATCCCGCCGTGCCAATCGCCATCGCTTGCTTGAGGGAAAACTCTTTCGGCAACGGCACGAGCCAATCCGACTTCACCCGCGCTTTTTGGGTGTAGCCACCCCAATGACTTTCACTCAAACCCCAGCCGGTCACGATCACGGGATCACCAACTTTATAGTCCGGGGAACTCGATTCCTCGACAGTCCCGGCCAGATCGATCCCACACACCATCGGATAGCGGCGAGCGATTCTCGCTTTCCCAGTCACGGCGAGTCCATCCTTATAGTTGAGCGTCGAGTAGGCGACGCGGACCGTCACATCACCCGCGGGAAGGTCAGCGGTTTTGATCTCTTTCAGTGAGCCACGAATTTTCCCATCAATTTCCTCGGCCACGATGGCCTTGCAGGTATCACTCATAGTTTCTACTCCTTCGCGAATTTCCTGAACCAGCGCGAACCTACCACACGGGCGGGAGTTCGGCAGTGGCCTTCTCGTTGAGTTCCGAAGTCCCCTCTCCCGGATGGGAGAGGGTTAGGGTGAGGGGGATCAAGGAGAGCTTCCTTGAAAATTCTCGCTCCCCAGAGACCGACTGACGTGCAGCCGAGCGTTAGATCGCCCGATACGCGGCAAAAGAAACCGTCGAGGAGCGCGCCTTGGGATCAGTGATGACATTGACCACCGCGGGTTTGCCGGACTTGGCGGCCCGTTCGAGGGCAGGACGAATGTCCTGCGCCCGGTCCACATACTCGCCGTAGGCACCAAACACTTCCGCCATCTTGTCATAGCGGCTGTAACCAAGGTCGCGGCCAGCATTCATCACGCCCTGCCCCGCCCAACCACCATTGTTACTGATGACGATGAGCGCGGGGATGTTTTGCCGGACCATCGTGTCGATTTCCATGCCGTTCATCCCAAACGAGCCATCGCCACTCAGCACGATCACTTGCGTGTTCGGTTTGGCCACCTTGGCCCCAAGGCCAAACGGCACCGCGACACCCATACACCCGTTCGGACCAGCATTGACGCGGTGTCCCGGCGAATGCGTCGGAATGGATTGGCGTGCGAAGTTGAGAATTTCATGGCCATCGACGACAACAATGGCATCGCGATCCATGAAGTCGCGCACTTCCTTACAGAGCCGCAGAGGATGAATCGGGGTCTGATCGGTATTCAACAACGCCTGGGATTTATCGTTCGCGCGTTTGTCGTAGCCGCGCAACGTATCGATCCACGCCAGCTCTTTCCGCCCGTGGAACGCATCGCGTCCTTCTTTGGTCAACTGTTGCAACACCATTTTCGCGTCGCCCACGATGCCCACATCCACCGGACGGTTGCGGCCAATCTCCTCATCCGAAATATCAACCTGGACGATTTTGACGCCTTCGGCGAACCGGGGCGGCAAGCCGAAACCAACGATGAAGTTGAGCCGAGTGCCGACAAAGAGGACGGCATCGGCTTCTTTCCAGGCTTGGTTGCGAGCGCCAAGAAAGCTCAGTTTGTGATCTTCTTCAATCACCCCACGGCCTTGCGGCGTGGTGTAGAACGGAATGCCGCTCATCTCCACGAACTCTTTCAACTCTGCCATCGCCTTGGACCAAATAATGCCAGTACCAGTAATGACGACTGGACGTTGCGCACCTTTCAGCAGGGCAATCGCTTTTTTCACCAGATCGGGGTCACCGGACACGCGCGGCACGCTGTGGGGTCGCTTGGGGAAGAGGACTTCGTTCTCATCGACTTCGCGGTACAACACGTCACCCGGAAGATCAATGTAGACAGGCCCTGGCTGTCCGCTGGTCGCGACCCGAAACGCTTTGTTGATGATGTCAGGAACGCGGCGCACGTCCATCACCCGTTCCGACCATTTGGTGATCGGCTTGAACATGCCGACCTGGTCCATCTCTTGGAATGCGCCCATGCCAGATTGTGACAACGCGCTCGCACCGCCGAGTGCGATCACCGGGACGCCATCAAGAAAGGCATTGCCGACCCCTGTAATCAAGTTAGTCGCCCCCGGACCCGACGCGGCAAAACACACACCAGGTCTGCCGAGCACGCGACTATACGAATGCGCCGCCATTGCCGCGGCTTGCTCATGCCGCACATCAACCGAGCGGAACCCGATCTCAATGCAGCGCGTCGCCACATCGACCATCGGTCCACCAGTGAGATAGAAAACCGTATCCACGCCTTCGTCCTTGAGTGAACGAACGACGAGATCATTGCCACTGACCATCTTTGCCATACCTACGCCCTCCTTCTGTTTGGATCGTCAATGAAAAACTGGCGACTATTAGTGGCATACCGGGGAAAAGAATGCCAGAGCGTGAACCGTGGCACGCAAGAAAGAACGAGACTTCGGGTTAAGACTCTCTCTCAAATGTACGCGGATGGGAATTACCGGACCGCTGGAGCGGCTGTCGGCGGGTGAGACCGTTGACGAGATCGTCACTGGGTATCGCGGGCGCGCCACCCCTGAAGCTATTCAGGAAGCAGTGAGTCTGGTGACATAAGAGTTTCTCGACGCGCTGCAATTCCTCCATCATAGGATTAGCTCGCATCTTACTCCCGGACAACACATGAATCACCAACGACAAACGCCACACTCATCGCCGGAGTATTGTAGGCGTAGCCCACGCGCCCGAACGGATCAAGCAGGATCAGACCACCTTCACCACCAGTTCTTTTCTTGAGTAACTCGACCGCTTGCTTTGCCGCTGACATGGGGTCTTTTCCCCCACGTAAAAACTCAACCGCCGTTCGCGTCAACGTGGTGCGAATAATCGCTTCACCATCACCAGTGGCCGAACTCGCCCCCAAAGCATCGTCGGCATAGGTGCCCGCTCCAATGATCGGAGAATCACCGATGCGACCAGCCTGCTTGTTGAAAATACCACCAGTCGAGGTTGCCGCCGCAAGATGGCCTGCTTTATCCAGCGCCACCGCGCCCACGGTCCCAGGCTCACCATGAGTGTGGGCCGTACGCCAGCGTTGATATTGCCGCTCGGTCATCAACTCTTCGCGTGTCGCCACCGAAAAGCCTTGAGTCCGGGCAAAGCGTTCAGCCCCCTCACCCACCAGAAAGACATGATGTTCGGTTTCCAGCAGCGCTTTTGCCAGTGAGATAGGATTCCGCACGGTCCGCACGGCACCGACCGCGCCAACGCGGAACGTCGTGCCTTCCATCACCGAGGCATCCATTTCGATCTCACCGTTTTCAGTGAGACACGAGCCGACTCCGGCATTGAAGACAGGCTCGTTTTCTAGCTCGACGACCGCGCGCACAGCGGCGTCGAGCGCGGAACCACCTTGTTGCAGTATTGTCCAAGCAGCATCGAATGCACGACGGAGCCCGTGCGAACGGGCGTCAGGAAGCGTGGGGTCGTGCGTCCCGGCTCCGCCGTGGAGGATGAGGGAGGGAGTCATGGGAAAGTAGCCAGTAGTCAGTAGTCAGTAGCCAGTAGTCAGCATGGGGGAAGTAGTCAGCATTCAGTAGTCAGTAGGAAAACGAGTCTCTGATGCTGACTACTGACTACTGGCTACTGACTACTTTCCCCTACAGGTTGAGTGTCTGCGCCACGACCTCGCGATGCGTCGGCGCGCTGCCGAACGCCGCTTCTGACGCCAGCCCACGGCGATAGAATAGGTGCATGTCATGTTCCCACGTGAAACCGATGCCACCGTGCACCTGAATGGCTTCACTGGCGACCGTTTTACACATGTCACTGCAATACGCTTTCGCCATCGGCACGGCTTGGCGCGCGTCCTCGGTGTTCTCGTCCACCGTCCACGCAGCATAATAGGTCAGTGACCGCGCGTTCTCGACTTGCACCATCATGTCCACGCATTTGTGTTTCACCGCTTGGAAACTACCGATCGGCTTGCCGAACTGCACCCGCTCCTTGGCATACGAAACCGCCATATCAAGTGCTTTTTGCCCGGTGCCGACCATCTCAGCCGAAAGTCCAGCCATCGCCTGGTCAAGCACACGGCGCAATATCGACCATCCTTTGCCCACTTCGCCCAGCACCTGCGCACGGGCGACCGCGACATCCTGAAACGCGATGTGACATTGGCGGCGGGTCATGTCCACCGTCTTGAGCTGCGTGATCGTCACGCCTGGGGATTTGGCATCAACGAGAAAGAGCGTGATGCCCTCTTCGCCGCTGCCACTTGTGCGCGCCGCCACGATGATCTGATCCGCCACATGCGCATCGGGCACGAACATCTTCTCACCAGAGAGGGTGAAATCATTGCCTTTCGCCTTGGCGGCCAATGTCACACCAGCGGCATCGTAGCGGCCACTCTTCTCGGCGAGCGCGAGCGTCACCACATGAGTGCCTTCGGCGATCTTCGGCAACAGCGCCGCTTTCTGCGTGTCCGAACCACCAGCGAGAATCGCCGTGGTTCCCAGCAATGCCGTGGCAAAGAACGGCCCCGGCAGAAGGGATTTTCCCGTCTCTTCCAAGATCACCACGAGATCAAGAAAGCTGCCACCCGCGCCACCGAAATCCTCGGGCACCATAATGCCGAGCCAGCCGAGTTGGGCGATCTTCTTCCACAACTCGGTCGAGTGCGCGGTGTCATCCGCCATCATCTTACGCACGAACGTCGTGGGACATTCGTTATCGAGAAATTTGCGCGTCGCTTCACGCAACGCCTCTTGATCTTCTGTAAATCCGAAATTCATATTCCCTCCTCAAGTGTGGCGGGCGGATTATAGGAAATGCAGCGGTGCGCGGCTAGAGGCTGGGGAGTTGAGACTCGCGGCTGGAGACTTGGGGCTTGTTTCTTCTTTCTCCGTCACGTCCACACAGCAATTTGGGGGACACAAGTCCTTTTTGTTATGAAAAAAGGACTTAGGGCTACCATTTTTCAAGCGTGCCACCGCACGGTCTTTCACCTCAGCGCATCCAACAAGGCTTTGGCGTCTCGAAGTGGCACCGTGTCGAACCCCTCCGTGAACCATTGATAGGTATCGGCCAAGAGTGTTCTGGCGGATTCTTGCTTTCCCTGCTTTTGCCACAAACGGCAGAGGCTCATCATTGCTTGTAGCTCGTAGCTCGCAGCTCGGTAAACTTTGCTCCGATCGTCTGCGTCAGTCGATTTTGAGAACGCCCTCTTGCCGACTCTCGTATCGGCCGCATAACGCTCGCCGTCTCGGTCCGCCGCCAGACGGGTCCTTTCAGTTTAAGCAGATCCGCAAGCGGGCGGCGGTCACGAGCACGGCGCTGGTTAGGCGGCCGTCTCTTGGGTGACTTCCCATCCTGGAAAAACCAACACTGCGGGATGGCACTGTAAGGCACGCGCCAGAATCTTGGCCCGCTCGACATCCAGCCGCACACGGTCATTCTCGATAGCAGAGAGGGTTGCTTGTGGAATACTTGTCAGCTTCGCTAGTGCGTTTTGACTGTACCCCTGCAGCTCGCGAAGAATACGGACGGACTCTCCCACAGATACGTCAATACGTTTGCGTGCCGGACGAAAAGTCTTCATCTTAGGGCCTCCGATAGTCATGTGGTGTGACGTGCTCCACTTGAAATAAGGACTGCTTGGAGAACAGGCAGTAAATCACGCGGTACTGTAACCCCAGGCGAGAGGAGCGATACCCCTGCCATTCGCCGTGCAACGCTTCATCATGGAAACCTTTGATCAGTCTCAGCCCTGGGGGACCAGAGATCATGGCGATGTCTTTCCATTTCTCGTATCGTTTCAGAATTTCCCCTGGCACGGCGTCAAGTTGTTTCTCCACCCGCTGATGCTCCTCGATCCGCCACATCCTGCAAGGTAGACATATCCAATATGGTATGTCAAGGAAGTCGCTTCAGCGGCAAGACCAAAGGAATATAGATCTTATGATGAATTGAGACGGCTAACGTTTGAGCTCAGGCCGTGGCCCGTCAGAGCCGTCGCACCTGCAGCGAATGGTTAGGTTTCCTGTTCACTTACTGTACCTGCCGCGAAATTTTGAACCCAACCAAACGAGTAAGGCCATCCCAACCGTCAACTATCGGTTGATAGTTTCGTGGATCTTCAATCTGAACCTCTTCGAGAGTCCATTGATTCCGACCGAACTGACATGGCCCGCAAGCCGTGACTAGATTCATTGGGTCGTTTGTACCGCCACGGCGAAATGGAAGAAGGTGATCTATAGATGCTGATAGTGTCGCAAGGCCGAAGTGATACTCTTCATTCGTATTTCCCTGCCGCGCTGCCACCGAGAATGCTTTATTAAAAACTTTTCGCGCCTCTTTGACGATGACCCGCGCTTCGCAAAACCGGCAGCGATAACCGTCTCTAGAAAATATGTGCCGAGTTTCAGCGGCGCTTGGCATACGAGGTAGTGCGCTGCGCGGCAGTGGCGGATAGGTGGGATTCTTGGATTGACGATGTATTTCAGGATTTATTGGCCCCGCCACCAGATACACAAAGTCCCTCAATGGCCGTAGATCCGCTTCTTTCAGCAATTTCTCGCAGAGCAAATGATTGCCTGATATCAATGCGTCAGCAGCTTGCGACAACAAAGTTGCTGCAATGTCAAACTCAGGAATAGGTGTGAGGAACGATCTTCGAAGCATGGGAGGAAACCTAACGCGTACTAGGCCCAATGCAAACAGGCGATATTTGCCAAAGTGACAAGATAACCCAAAGTCGAATTTTTCCCGATCATGCGCGATTCTCTCGTTATTGGCAAGGTTTACGTTACTCTTTTTCGCAACGGTCGCTCAGTGTTCGCTTGCCGATTCTGCAAAATAACGTGGCTGCGGAAGTCAATCATTGTGGTGCTCACATCCTTCTCTCCACCGAACGGAGTGCAGGGCGGCCACGCTTTGCCTATTTCCCCTTCAGCGGCGGGCCACGTCAGTGCATCGGCAATGAGTTCTCGTTACTAGAATCGACGGTTATCCCGGCAATGGTCACGCAGCGCTATGATGTGAATCGGCGCCTGGGCACCAAGTCCTCCTGGATTCTTCTTTCGCATTGCGTCCGCGTGATAGTGTACTGGTCACGCTTGGCAGGGCGTAAGCCTCACCGGGATTCGGGATTCGCTTTGCTCATCCCAACCTGTAGCCCGTGGTGAGGGAGCATCTGGACGGAGTTAGGCAGATTTGGCCTTGCCTACTGGATTGGCAATGCCTCGATGGAGCGCTCGATGACCGACCCGAACGAACCAAGTCTGGGCATCAGGGCATTGAGCCAAGAGGCGATCGGAAGCGGTGAGCGTGTCTTCGGCTACCTCAAACCTGCCCGTCTCAATATCAATAGCAACGATCTTTCCTTCGTGACCGTTCTCTACTTGCGGACGAATCCGTTGCTCGTAGATTTCATTGCCGCGTCGGGCAAACTCTTCTTTACTGTAACGTGGTTGCCGCATAGCCATAGATGTTCTCCTGTTCAGATGAAAGCATAAGATAACTACTCGAATCATCGTCTCGCAACTAGCATCGCTCTGCGAGGAGGACATCCTATTTTTCACTTTTGCCTTTTGCCTTTTGATTTTTGCCTTTTGACTTCTTCCCTTCCTCCATACTCGTCCCTAGCCCCTCGCACTATTCTGCGCTAGTGTCGCTGCCAAGCACACACCGTGATGAAGGAGGACTCCCGTATGGCAGATCATTTTTACCCAACCGATGGCATGAAAGGTCTCAAGAAACTGCGCGACCTCAAGCCAGACCTCTTCAAGGCTTTTGTGGACTTCGACAACAAGGTATTCGAGGAAGGCGCACTCAGCATCAAGACCAAGGAACTCATCGCGATCGCCGTCGGCCACATTACCCAATGTCCATACTGCATTGATGTCCACACCAAGCGGGCGGTGAAGGCGGGCGCCAGCGAGCCCGAAGTCGCCGAAAGCATTTTTGTCGCCATGGCCCTGCGTGCCGGGGGCTCATTCGCTCATAGCACCGTCGCGATGAACTGCTTGGAGCACAAGTAGTCAGGGACTTTCAATCTCTGCATTCTTCTCCCCGTCGCCTTCTTCTCCCAGGGGAAGAGCGACGGTTGGAGGTTTGCAGTCATTACTCTCGTGGTCTACTCGCATTCCTGCTGACAAGCAAAACGAAGAGGATTCCGAGTCCCGTTCGCACCATTGAACAACGAGAACATCATTAGTTGGTAGGTATTCGTTATGAGCACCATTACTTTTGACACGCACGCGTACATCAAAAAGCTCAAAACCGTCGGTGTACCTGAAGAGCAGGCGGAAGTGCAGGCTCAAGCAATCGCCGAGCTTGTGACAGACAGACTCGTAACAAAGGATGACCTGGAACGCGGCTTGAAAGAGTTGGAGTATCGTCTGGTCATTCGCCTGGGAAGTATGATCGTTGTCGCTATCGGGGTCGTCGCCACGTTGGTGAAATTGCTGTGATTCCCTAAGAATCACCAAGC
>JANMSE010000483.1:0-3183 GCA_031389045.1 Deltaproteobacteria bacterium
CTTACTCGTATCTTAGGCCCTCTAGCCGCTTCCCCAAGAGCGTGGAGATCTGGGACACGGCCGGAACCTTAGTAGAAAAAGTTGCGAGCATCCCCTTGGCGGATCGCGTCCCCATCAACGGCGTTGAACCGGGCCCCAGGAGTTTCGACTGGCATCCGCTGGAACCTGCCACTCTGGTTTGGGCCGAGGCTCTCGACGGCGGCGATCCGAAAACGAAGGTCGCCCACCGTGACAAAGTCATGATTCGAACCCTGGGGGGCGAGCCACAGGAGCTATTCCGCACTCCGGAACGATTTGGCGGTCTGCAGTGGATGGAGAAGGACAACTTGGTCATGGTCACTGATAGCGATCCGTTCAAACATTGGACACGCACGTGGATCCATCGGCGAGGCGAATCCCAGGATAAGGCTCGTTTGCTTTGGGACCTGAGCAGTGATGACCGCTATGGTAATCCGGGCTTTCCGCTCCATCGCGTTCTGCCCACCAACCGCTCAGTCGTGCGCGTGGAGGCGGGCGACATCTTCCTTCGAGGTCAAGGAGCGTCTCCGGATGGAGACCGCCCTTTTCTGGACCGCTTGAATCTCACAACCTTCGAGTCCCAGCGCCTCTTCCGCTGTGACAAGGAGCACGTGGAACGCTTCATCGATTGGGTCGATCCAGCCGCGGGAAGCTTTCTCACGCGACGCGAATCTCCCACGGAGTACCCGAATTATTTCTTGCGCACCATGGACCGAAATGTACTCGACGGTGTGCCGGCCGGTGAAGCTTGCCATGCCTCCAGCCTCAAGCCAATCACCACGTTCCCCGATCCTTTTCCGATGCTGAACGGACATACCAAACAGCGCATCACTGCCCATCGTCACGATGGCGTGGCCGTTAACTTCACCCTCTATCTGCCGCCCAACCACAAACCGGGCGAGAGACTGCCCACAGTCTTCTGGGCCTACCCATTGGATTACACCGAAGCAACCAACGCTGGCCAGGTCGAGGGCTCCACCAAGGGGTTTACGTTTGTGAGTGGCACATCGAACCTTTTCTTTCTGCTGCAGGGTTACGCGGTGATGGAAGTGTCGATGCCGGTCGTCGGCCCAGTGGAAACTGCCTATGACACATTCATCGAGCAGCTCGAGGCTAACGCGAAGGCTGCCATCGACAAGGCAAGCGAATTGGGGGCCATCGACCGCGACCGAATCGGCGTCGGCGGCCATAGCCACGGTGCCCTGATGACGACGACGTTTATTGCCCACTCGGATCTATTTCGCGCGGGCATCGCACGTAGCGGCGCATACAACCACACTCTGCGGCCATTCGGATTCCAGAACGAAAAGCGGACACTCTACGAGGCGAAAGACACCTACGTAAAGTTGTCACCTTTGATCCATGCCGACAAGATCAAGAAGCCGCTACTGCTAATTCATGGCGAACTCGACAGCAATCCCGGCACCGTGCCCCTGCAAACAGAAAAACTCTTCGAAGCTCTTCGCGGTCTCGGGGCCACCGCCCGGCTGGTTATTCTCCCCTACGAAGACCACGGCTACCGCGCCCGCGAGAGCACCGAGCATGTGCTTTACGAAATGATCGCCTGGTTCGACACCCACGTGAAGAACGCGCCCTCGCGCCACACGTCCGCCGCGCAATAGGTAAGCCTTTGCCCACCAACCCCGTTCGGATGGCCAATCACCTCTGCCTCCCTTTTCGCAGGGGTCATCACCGAATGGCACTTAATCCACCGTAAGCCCTTGCGTGGATTGCTCTAGACAAAAATGGCCTCCTTGGTCAGGTGCGATAGCCCAAGACTTTCGGATACCGACAAGACCAGGACCTACGTCGCTGTAGCTCGAAAATATTCGGCTTCCGGTCACGGCGTTCCATGCGCCAGCCTGCGTCGGTCTGATCGACCGAATTACGATGCATCCGCGAACGGTCTTCTGCAACACGGGCACTGGCCTTCGTATCCTTTGATCAGCGAAGAGAATGAGGTTGGTTGCGGCAGTGTCATGATTGCCTTGAACGCCAAAGGAGAGCGATGTGCGTAGTGGCGATAGGTCACGCCACCGACTGAATGGCCGAGAATCTCGATCGAGGATTCCGGCATGTGCTCGTCATAGTACGTAGCGCATGTCTTGCGAAGATCCTTGAGTTCCCAAGGCTCGTCTTTACGAGTTTCAACATTGGTCTTGGACTTGATGCCGGCAAGTCCACACAACTCCTGGAAGCGAACATTCGGACGCGATCCTCCACCCAGAAAGACCGGATTTGTTGGCACCGAGTTCTCGGGCATGATGCTCGTGATGTGAGCGTGAACAACTCGGTTCATCGGGCGGTAGAACGCCTTACCCGTTTTCACTCGACGATAAACAAGCCACCCCCATGGTGATCGCTCTTTGACTTCCCGGTCGGGTGATTGGTGACTCCAGAAGACATCCTGCCACAGGATCGGCTCGTGGAATGGCAGAGACTTCCAGACAGTCCCTGTATCGACCCCGAAGTTAAAATACATGACGAGCGCACTCCGCCAGTATCTGCCGATTGGGCTCGGCTCGTTCCAGCCCCGCGGTCGAGTCATCTTGTGGGTCGCGAAGTAGATCGCGTTGATTTCCGCCCTGGTCAGATAGTGCCGGCCAGCCACATCACGCTGCTGCCTGGGTTTCGGGAATCGCGGCAGTGACTCGATAAGATCCAGATCCCAGGCCCAGGACAGAACAGCGCGCAGATGTTCCCGAGCTTTGTTTGTGGTCCGCCCGGGATTCGTCCCTTTTTCCGTGACGGCTTGCTCATACACCCAATCCAGAAACTCGCGGATCTCTTTGC
Organism: Deltaproteobacteria bacterium; assembly: GCA_031389045.1. Taxonomy (GTDB): domain Bacteria; phylum Desulfobacterota; class Binatia; order Bin18; family Bin18; genus JABFSC01. The sequence goes on from JANMSE010000483.1 coordinate 2,812, forward strand.
GCCCCAGCTTTTCGATCGACAGTCCCCCACCCCATTGATTCCACTTCCGAAGGGTCGTGTTGTACTCGTCTCGAGTTCCGCGTGCCGGATTTCCGGCACCATGGTACTTCGATACTGCGGTCTTGAGGGTCATGGACATTCGCAGAGCTCCAGCGCCGCCGGTGCTGGCTCCAATTCCTAATCCGTTCGACGGGCGGCACACGTCCGGATTTCTATTCGCTCCGCGGACCGGCGCGACAGTCAGCAGGAAGCATAGCGCGAGCCGCCAGTCGAACGGATTAGGAATTGGAGCCAGCACCGGCGGCGCTGGAGCTCTGCGAATGTCCATGACCCTCAAGACCGCAGTATCGAAGTACCATGGTGCCGGAAATC
>JANMSE010000496.1:0-3272 GCA_031389045.1 Deltaproteobacteria bacterium
GGATTACCCAGATGCGCCAAGGGATGTCACTGGCGCGCGACATGGGAACAGACATGGCGCGTTCTCATCATCTGGCCCTGTTGGCCGAAGCGCTTGGGCAAGCCGGGCGGAGTGCGGAAGGGCTGACGGTACTGGCGGAAGCGCTGGAGTTTGTCGAGAAAACAGGCGAGCGCGTCTACGAGGCGGAAATTTACCGACTCAAAGGGGAGCTGACGCTGGAGTCTAGTGACTGGAGACTAGAGACTGGTTCCTCCTCCCCACAAGCCTCCAGTCTCAAGCCTCAAGTCTCAAATGGGGTGGAGCGGGAGGCGGAGGAGTATTTCCTCAAGGCTATCGACATCGCGCAAAAGCAGCAGGCCAAGTCCCTGGAACTGCGTGCGACGATGAGCTTGGCGCGGCTGTGGCAGCAACTCGGCAAGCAGGATGAAGCACACAGAATGTTATCCGATCTGTACAACTGGTTCACGGAAGGGTTTGATACGAAGGATTTGCAAGAGGCGAAGGCGTTGCTAGAGGCGCTCGCATGAGCATCGAAACCATACAGGAGAAGATCAAGCACGGGAGGTATAGTATCTCCTTCACGCACACCGAAAAGTTGCGGCAACGACGCATAAAAGCCGAGAACATTGAGCAAGCAATAGCGACCAGCTTGCTCATCGAAGACTATCCAGAAGATCGCCGAGGTCCGAGTTGCTTAATTCTGGGGTTCGCTGGCAAGCGCCCGCTGCACATCGTTTGTGGTCGGCTTGATGCGGATGAGGTGCTCATTATCACGGCCTATGAGCCAGATGTGGCAGAGTGGGACAATGATTGGCAAACACGAAGGAGGAAGTAAGCCGATGACGACGGAATGCTATTTCTGCAAAGGACGAGTTCTGCAAGAGAAGGTCACCATTGATTTCCGTTGGGGGCACAAGCTCAAAGTGATGGAGGACGTTCCCGCGGGGGTGTGTCAGCAATGTGGGGAGAAATACATCCATGCCACAGTGTACAAAGCAATGGAGAGGCTGATGACGTCCCGGGCAAGACCGGATGCACATGTCACCGTCGATGTGGTGCACTTCAAAGCAGTCGCATGATCCGCTCTCCCGAACGAGGTGATTAGCGGTGAATAGGCACGCGGTGCCCACGAGCAAGAGAGTTTTGGAGTCCCAACACGGAGAAAGCGAGTCCCAAACAGGTCGAAACCGAGTCTCGGACAAGTCAGGGAAAATCTTTGCTTTCGAGACCACGCTGGCAAGCCGCGCATTCGCACCGAGGTTGCTATGCAATCACATATCCTCTCGCCATTTCCTGAAACGCGCGAATTTGCTCCCCCTGCCACACCACATCTTTTCCCAACTCTCGCGCCATCAACTCCACCACAGAGAAACCCGTCACTCGCGCATAGTTCACCAGGGTCGCGCCTTGCTCGGCGGCGGTGGTGACCAGATTGATGAGCAAGCGAGAGTCGTCAAACTGACCGTCGTAGTAGATCACCCCACCACGCAATCCGTTGGTCTTCAACGTCGGCAGTCGTTCCAGCGTCTCGTCGCGCGACAGTCCCCGCGAGGGACCGAAACCATATTTGCCGGAGAGCAGGTTATACACCTTGAGTCCCAGCCCGTAGAACGGCGCTTCCCACCATTCATAACTCGGCACCACGAAGCCGAGGTCATTCACCAAGTGTGGGGCGTTCTGGCGTAGCAGGCCCCGTTCCTTGAGCGCTTCGATGACCAGTGAGATGTTCCCTTGTTCAAGATAGCGCACGCCACCGTGCACGAGTTTCGTGCTGCGGCTTGAGGTGCCTTTGCCGAAGTCGCTTTGCTCCAGCAGCAGCACTTCGTAGCCTCGGGAAGCGGCTTCGACCGACACACCAACGCCAGTAGCCCCGCCGCCGACGATAACCATATCCCACGGCGCGCGTCGGTCCAGCGCGCGCTTCAGCATTGTTGCTCGGTTCATTTTTTGGGTTCCTCTTCGCTGTGCTCCATGCTCATGGCAGACAGCGAACACGCCCACACGTGAGGGGTCAAGAAGGGGAAGAGATGTGCTGTCCGCGGTGTCGACCACAACCGTGAGAAATAGACAAAAACAATGCGCTGGGTATTATTGCTGGCATGACAAAAACGATTTCCATTCGTATTGACGAAGAACTCCTGCACGCGGTGGATGTGGTTGGGGAAAAAGATCACCGAGGCCGGTCCGCGGTGATCCGCGAAGCACTAGAAGCCTGGCTGCACCAACGCACACGCGAGGAAAAAGTGCGACGCCATCGCGCGGGCTATCTTCGCCAGCCAGTGACCGAGGAGGAGTTCTCGCCCGTGCTTGGAGCGCAAACATGGCCGAAGTAAATCGCGGAGAGATTTGGCAGTTCAGTTTCCCCCACCCCAACAAACGTCGCCCCGTGTTAGTGCTCACCCGACAGGACATCATTCTCGCCGGCCATAGCGATTACGGCACCTACCTGCTTGATACCCACGACGGGCCGGTCATTCCGCCGGTGTGGGACCTGTATCGCCGCGCGGTGCACCGCTTTGGTCGCGTATCCACCTTGATTGAATGGGATGACAAGATTCCTGAGTTCGCCGAGGTCCGCGCGGAAGCGGAACGCGCGCGTCTCATTGAACACGAGGTGTGGGGGAGGTCCTATGCTCAGTCTGCATGACCTCCAGGCTCGCTTCTTTTACTCCATCGCGCGCCCCGTGCGGTCGGACAATGAGGAGTGGCGGGGATGTGATTCCCAATTGGTATCCGTCATTGAGCCACGGACCGCTCGGCCCCGAAGATCGACTCGATATTTACGCGCAAATGTACTGCGCTCGCCTGCTTGATGCCTTGGCGGAGGATTTTCCCCGCGTGGCCGCGGTGCTTGGCGAAGCGCGCTTCCGCGCGCTAGGGCGCGAGTATCTGCGGCACTCCCCGTCTTCCCATCCCTCACTGCGGCACCTCGGAGCGCGGTTCCCTGAGTTTTTACTGAGCCAGACAGAAACCCCCGTTCCTCAATTCGCGGGGGATTTAGCGCGACTCGAATGGGCGCGGGTCACGGTGTTTGATGCGCCCGATGTGGAGGTGCTGCGACTGGACGATCTCCAGGCGATTCCGGCTGACGCCTGGGCCACCATTCGCTTCCAGGTGATTCCCGCCTTGGCAGTGCTCACCTGCGCGTGGCCAGTCCAGCAGGTGTGGCAAAACGAGGACTTCACGCGGAGTGATCCTCCGCCTCATGAGAACACGACACTCCGCGCATGGCGGCGGGAGTTCACGGTCTATCACGCGAGCATGGACACCAT
>JANMSE010000546.1:0-7417 GCA_031389045.1 Deltaproteobacteria bacterium
CGGTATAGCACTGTCGCAGCTCACTATCAGTTTCCATCAGCGAGCGAATCAATGATTCTTCATGTAGTTCCATAAACGACCTCCCAGACAGAACAAAGACGTGCGGAAATGTAATACAGCTTACCGTCCATTGTCAACGACTGCTGGCTTATGGCTTATGGCTCGCTTCGCTCTATGGCTTATGGCTTATAGGAAAAGTTTTCTGCCATAAGCCATAGAGTGAGCGAAGCGAACGAGCCATAGGCCATAGGCCATAAGCCATAAGCCAGGTGCTACCGCGCGTGCGCGTGCGCCTGATGTTCAGCGTGCGCTTGTTTGGTTTCCTGAATGATCTTGTCGGTCAGATGATGCGGCGCCTCCTCGTAATGAGAGAATTCGAGGTGGAAGGTCCCACGTCCGCTGGTCATGGAGCGCAGGTCCGGGGCGTATGTAAGGATTTCCGACATCGGCACAGCGGCCTTGATAATCTGATTGTGTCCCTTGGCGTCCACGCTCAGCAACCGACCACGCCGACGGTTCAGGTCCCCAGTGATGTCGCCGATGTGCTCCTCTGGCACGCTCACTTCGGCTTTCATAATGGGCTCCAGAATGACCGGGCGCGCTTTTTCAATGGCGTTCTGTACTCCAAGCGAGCCAGCAATCTGAAAGGCCAGATCCGAAGAATCGACATCGTGATACGACCCGTCATAGAGCACCACGCGAATGTCCTGGAGCGGGTAGCCAGCGAGGAATCCTTTGAGCAACGCCGCCCGCACTCCCTTTTCCACCGAAGGGATATACTGCCGAGGGATAGCACCGCCCTTGATCTCATCGACAAACTCAACCCCCGCGCCACGCGGCAGCGGTTCGATCCGCAGCCAGGTGTCGCCAAACTGTCCACGGCCACCGGTCTGCTTCTTAAGCCGCCCCTGGGCATCGGCTTTGCCGGTGATGGTCTCGCGATACGGCACTTTCGGGGCTTTGAGGTCGACCTCGACGCCATATTTCCGTTTCAATTTTTCAACCGTGACCTCAATGTGGAGCTGCCCAGCACCGGAGAGGAGGATGTCGTTATTCTGGGTATCCCGGCCCACCTCCAACGCTGGGTCCTCTTCCTGAAGTCGATGCAGGGACGTCATAATCTTTTCCTCATCTCCCCTGGACTTGAGGGCGAGCGCGAAGGAAATGACCGCCTCGGACTTGGGCACCGGCGCGAAGACCACCGGTGACTTTTCATCACAAAGAGTATCTCCCGTATGCGTATCCTTGAGTTTCGCCACGGCGATCACATCGCCGGGATAGGCCACGGTCACCGCTTGTTGCTTCTTGCCATCAAGATGGAACATGTGACCAAACCGCTCCTTGAGGTCGCGCGTCGAGTTGTACACGACCGAGTCACTGGTGATCTTTCCTGAATACACCGTGAAGACGGACAGGCGACCCGTCGGGGAATCGACGGTCTTGAACACCCGCGCGGAGAACGGCGCATTGGGATCAGGAGCCCGTTCGATTTGCTCATGGGTCTTGGGATGAGTGCCCGTCACGGCTGGGCGATCCGCTGGGGAGGGTAAATAATCGACGATGGCATCAAGCAGCGTCTGCGTCCCCAACCCGCGCAGCCCCGCGCCGCAGAGCACGGGAAAGAGCCGTCCCGTCACCACCCCGTGGCGCAACGCGGTCTTGAGTTCCGCGGTCGTGATCTCGCCCCCTTCGAGATAGCGCGCGAGCAGATCGTCATCCATTTCGGCGACTGCTTCGACCAGTTTTTCGCGGTACTCCTCGGCTTCAGCCTGCATCTCCATGGGGATGTCGTCCTCGCGGACCGCGCCATTCTCCCCTTGAAAGAGGAGCGCTCGCATGGTGACGAGATCAATGACCCCACGAAAATTGGCTTGCGCGCCGATGGGCATCTGAATCGCGACGAACTTGGTTTCGAGCACCTTGCCCATTTCGTCAAGCGCGGTGGGCAGGGCACCTTCTTCGCGATCCATACGGGTCAGATACACAATGCGTGGGAGATTCAGCTCATTGGCCCACCCCCACAACCGTTCACTTTCGACTTTGAGATGGCCAGCGAGGTGGCCGAGAAAAACCGCGCCGCTCATGGCTTCCATGGCATAGCGGGTATCGGATAGGAAGTTGGCGTATCCGGGAGGATCAATCAACATGACGTCATGGCGTTTCCATGACAGAGAGTGAAACGCGGTAGACAGGGTAATTTTGCGGCGGACCTCTTCGGGCTCGAAATCGAAGGTCGAGCTCCCATCTTCCGTGCGGCCCATCCGCGAGGTTGCCCCCGCTCCCAACAAGAGCGCTTCTCCCAACGATGTCTTGCCCACGCCCCCTTCAGCTAACAAGCCAACCGTTCTCATGCGGCCAATGTCGTCCATAGCCATGTTCCCTCCTCGTGGTAGCCGTCAGCGTTCAGCCTTCGACTTGCAGGAACATCCCTCAAGCCTTGAGCCAGACGCCTTCAGCCTGTGTTATTGATTTCTCTCGTATAAGATGCGTAACCCTTCCAGCGTCAAGAATTCGTCTTCCTCTTCGATGCTTGTCGATTCCTTGGCGATTAATTGCGCGAAGCCGCCAGTGGCGATCACTCGCGCATTCGTTTTATGTTCCTTCTGAATCCGTTCGACCATGCCATCCACGAGCGCCGTGTAGCCGTAGAAAATGCCCGATTGAATGGCATGAACGGTGTTGCGCCCCACGACATGCGGCGGCTTGGCCATCTCGACCCGATACAACTTGGCGGTCTTATGGAACAGCGCGTCTAGGGAAATCCCCACCCCTGGCACGATCGCTCCGCCCAAATACTCGCCGGCTCTGGTGATGTAATCAAAAGTGGTCGCGGTGCCGAAATCGACCACGATGGTCGCATCGTGATACCGCTCATACGCGGCTACGGCATTCACGATGCGGTCGGCACCAACTTCACGGGGATTGTCATACAGAATCGGCATCCCCGTCTTGATGCCGGGGCCGACCATGAGCGGAGCCAGACGAAAATACTTGTGGACCAGCTCCTCGGTCATCTTGTTCATCGGCGGGACAACGCTCGACACCACGATCCCTTGCACCGTCGAAAACGTCAGGTCCGCGGAGGAGAACAGGCTGCGGAGCAACACGCCATACTCATCCGCTGTCCGCTCCGACTCGGTCAGCAGCCGCCAGTGGTGGAGCAGCTTCTTGCCTTGGTAGAGACCAATGACGGTATGGGTGTTCCCAACATCAACAACAAGGATCATCTCGCCTCTCCACGGTTGTAGCCCCCAAGCACGGTCACGTCACCGACTAACAATCTGTGCTGTTCTCCTTTGTCATCTCGCACCAATAGTCCACCATCCGTATCTAGGCCCAGCGCCATCCCGACGACTGTCCCTTCTGGCACCGCCACGCTGATCCGCTTCCCCAACGTATGGGTGGCATACCGTTCCCAGCGCGCGCGCAACGTCGCGAAGCCCTCTTGTAGCCACAGAAGATAGAATTTCTCAAGGTGGGTCAGCAGACTGGCGGTAAACAAGGCGCGATCGGTCGTCTGTCCACCGGCGATCAAGAGAGAGGAGGCTTTGTCATGCAGCTCCGCTGGAAACGCGGACAGCGGCGCGTTGATATTCACGCCAATGCCTAAGATCACCGCCTGAAGGCCGCTCGTGTCGGTTTGCATTTCCGCCAGGATGCCACACACTTTTCTCTCGGCCACCAGGACATCGTTTGGCCATTTGATGGCCGGGGACAGGGGAGTTGTTTCCCGAATCGCATCGGCGACGGCGATAGCGGCCAAGAGATTCAGTTGTGGAGCCACGGCGGTCGATACCGACGGGCGCAGCAGCACGGAGAGATACAGATTCACGCCAGGGGGAGAAACCCAACTACGGCCCAGTCGCCCTTTGCCGCCACTTTGCGAATCGGCGATGACGGTCGTGCCTTCAGGCGCACCTTCGCGAGCGAGACCGGCGGCGTGGATATTGGTGGAGTCTATAGTGGGAAAGAAATGGAGGGGCTTCCCCAAGATGTGGGTGGACAGTTTGGCGGACAGATCGGCAGCAAAACTGTGTCCATCAGGATCGGGCATGGATCGCCTCGACTTTGAGTCCAAGGTCCAAAGTCCAAAGTCCAAAGTCTAAAATCTCAGAAGGCCCAGGACCATGAACCTTACTCCCTAGACCTTGGACTTTGGACCTTGGACCTTGGACTTTGGACCTTGGACCTTGGACTTGAGCCCGTAGACCTTGGACTTGAGACCTTGGACTTTGGACTTGAGACCTTGGACTTTGGACGTTCATACAGTCACCGCCATACTCAAATCAACCGCTGGCGCGGAATGGGTCAGCGCGCCCACCGAGATAAAATCCACCCCGGTTTCAGCCACTTCACGCACGCGCTCCAGACTCATGTTGCCCGACGCTTCCAGCAGGGCTCGACCACTCACCAAGCGAACGGCATCCGCCATTTGTGGGGTCGTCATGTTGTCGAGCAAGATGATGTCCGCTCGTGCATCAATTGCTTCTTGCACTTCCGCCAGATTCGTACACTCCACTTCGATACGGAGCAAGGCCGATGCGCGACCGCGGGCCTGCCGCACCGCGGCACCGACTCCGCCACAGACCGCGATGTGATTGTCTTTAATCAAAATTCCATCGTCGAGCCCCATGCGGTGATTCGTGCCACCCCCTTGAGTCACGGCATATTTATCAAGCAAGCGGAATCCAGCCAGCGTCTTGCGGGTATCAATGATCTTGCAGTTGGTGCCAGCGATGGCGTCCACAAATTTACGCGTAAGAGTCGCAACGCCAGAGAGGTGCTGAAGAAAGTTCAGCAGCGTCCGCTCGGCGATGAGCAGTCCGGCGGCATTGCCCCACAGTTCGAGCACCACCTGCCCTTTTTGCACGGCACTGCCTTCCGTGACCAACAAGCGCACGCCAGCAGTTGGATCAACGGCATGAAGCACCTGCTCCACTAATGGCAAACCAGCAATGGTGAGGTCGGCTTTCGCGGTGATTTTTCCTTGAGCAATGCGGTCGGGTGGGATGGTCGCTTGCGTGGTGACATCACCGCGACCGAGGTCTTCTTCCAGAGCCATCAATATGAGACGGAGGATTGAGGGGTGTTCGAGAGGGGGCATAAGATTCGCACTAAGAAAGGGGAAATGGGGAAAAGGGGAAGAGGGGAAATGGATAGGAAATAAAAAGACTGAATCTGAAGGGGGAATTTTCTTTCCAATCATTTTCCCCTTTTACCCGTTCTCCTTTTACCCATTTCCCCTTTTACCCGTTTCCCCCTTTCCCTATGTTTGTATCTGCCGCAGCCGCTCGACACTCTTCTCCAGACTCTGTCGTTTCTCTTCAAGCTGCGCGGCGCGGTCGCGTTGTTCTTCCACCACTTCTTCCGGGGCACGCTCGACAAATTTCGCGTCACTCAGCTTGCGGTGGATACCCACCAGATCATTCACTGCCTTGGCGATCTCTTTCTCCAGTCGGTTACTCTCTTCTTGGAGATTCACCAAGCCCGCGAGCGGCACATGAATTTCCGCGCCATCAAGCACGGCCAGCGCGGCTCCTCGTGGTCGCTCGCCATCGGTCTGATAATGAATCTCCCCTAACCGAGCCAACCGTCGCACGTAGGCTTCATGCGTGCGCAGTTCCGCTTCGACCGCCTGCTCGCTGGAGATCACCACGGCAGTCAGTGCCAGGCTTGGCGCTAGGTTCATCTCCGAACGGATATTACGCACCGCGCGAATCGCTTCCATCACCACATTCATCCGCCGTTCAGTCGCATCATCAATCAGGGTCGCATCCACCGTGGGATACGGTTGGACCATGATACTGTCCGCCGCGCGGTCAGGGTGCAGCGCATGCCAAATTTCCTCGGTCATAAACGGCATCACCGGATGCAACAGCCGCAACGCCGTATCAAGCACCGTCTCCAACACGGATCGGGTCCGTTCACGGACCATTTCATCATCGCTATTAAGCGCGATTTTGCTCAGCTCTAAATACCAGTCACAGAACTCGTGCCAGATAAACTGATACAGCAACGCCGCGACTTCATTGAACCGATAGTCATCCAGCGCTTGGCGCACGTCACGGATCGTGCGATGCAGGCGGGATAAAATCCAACGGTCCGCCAAGTCAGTTGAGACTTGAGACTTGAGGCTTGAGACTTGGACCCCATCCGCCGAGTCCTCAACCTTAGACCTTGGACCTTGGACCTTGGACTCGTTCCCTTGAAGAAGAACGAACCGCGCCGCATTCCACACCTTGTTGGCGAAGTTGCGATAGCCAGTAATGCGATCCGCCGACAGGCGAATATCCCGCCCCATCGCCGACTGCGCGGTCAACGTAAAACGCAGGGCATCGGTTCCATACGTGGCCATCACTTCCAATGGATCAACGACGTTCCCTTTCGACTTGGACATCTTCTGCCCACGCTCATCGCGGACCAAGGCATGAATATAAATATGGCGGAACGGCACCTCGCCCATGAACTTCAGTCCGAGCATCATCATGCGAGCGACCCAGAAAAAGATGATGTCGAAGCCAGTAACCAACACTGAGGTGGGATAGAACGTTTTGAGTTCCGTTGTCTGGTCCGGCCAGCCCATCGTCGAGAACGGCCACAACCCCGAACTGAACCAGGTATCGAGCACATCAGTCTCTTGCGAGAGCGAAGTCGCGCCGCATTTGCCACAGCTTGTGACATCGGTGCGCGAGACCATCATCTCGCCACAGGCATCGCAGTACCACGCCGGGATGCGATGCCCCCACCACAGTTGACGCGAGATGCACCAGTCGCGGATGTTCTCCATCCACGCGAAGTACGTCTTTTCCCAATGCGTGGGAAAGAACGTCGTGCGGCCATCCTTCACGGCCTCAACCGCAACCTCGGCCAGGGGCTTAATTTTCACGAACCATTGGTTCGACAAGAAGGGTTCGACCACCGTGCGACACCGGTAACAGTGGCCGAGCATGATCTTGTACGGCTCCGTGCGCAGCAACGCGCCGGATTGCTGTAAATCCTCGACGATCTTAGCGCGACAGGCATAGCGATCCATGCCGACGTAGGCCCCAGCTTCAGCGGTCATCCGTGCCTGTTCATCGAGAATAGAGATTGCTTCGAGGCCGTGCTGTTTGCCGATCTCAAAGTCGGTGAAATCATGGGCCGGCGTCACTTTGAGTGCACCAGTGCCAAATTCCTTATCAGCATGGGTGTCGGCGATCACCGGAATCTGGCGCCCGACGAGCGGTAGCGTGAGCGTCTTGCCAATCAAGTCACGATAGCGCTCGTCCTCTGGATGCACGGCCACCGCCGTATCACCGAGCATCGTTTCGGGTCGCGTGGTGGCGATCGTCACCACGCCTTTGCCGTCGGTGCGGGGATAACTGAGATGATACAGGTACCCTTCACTCTCTTGTGGCTCGACTTCGAGGTCGGAGAG
>JANMSE010000547.1:0-11190 GCA_031389045.1 Deltaproteobacteria bacterium
ATTGAATTCACGGGCGAGTTCAACGGCGCGACTGTAGGTGCGGTTCGTCACGAGGATGTTGCCGATGCCATGATGTTGCAGGTGACGCACGGCGAGTTCACCCATCTCCCCGGCACCAATCACCATCGCCGTCTTATCTCCCAACCGGTCGAAAATTCTGCGCGCCAACTCCACAGCGGCGGAACTCACGGAAACGGCCCGCGCGGCGATCTGGGTTTCACTACGCACGCGCTTCGCGACCGCGAAGGTCTTGTGAAAAAACCGGTGTAACACTTCACCCAAGGTGCCGAGCGTTGAGGCGACGGTGTAGGCATCCTTCACTTGCCCGAGAATCTGCGGTTCTCCGACAACGAGCGAATCCAGACTCGCCGCCACGCGGAAGAGATGGCGCACCGCGTCTTTCCCCACCAGGCTGTAGAGATGATCCTCGAAGAGAGGACGGGCAATCTGTTGCTCGTCGGCGAGGAACGCACGGACCTTTTCATCGGCGACGGCCAAATCGGGCGTACAGGTGACAATTTCGACTCGGTTACAGGTCGAAATAATCGTCCCTTCTTGCACGACTTCGGTATCCACCAATCGGCGCAACGCGGGCTCTAACGTTCCGTTGTTGAACGCGAGTCGCTCCCGTACTTCGACCGGCGCGCTGCGATGGTTCAGACCGAGCACAAAGAGATGTGGGCGCGGGTTAGCCAAATTGTCCTCCGTGCCGTCCGGGTAGGAAACGAACTCCCAGAAAAGAAATGAACAACACCGCGAAGCAGACAATCGTCAACGCTGCTGCTCGTCGGCCACGCCATCCCGCCGTGCGATAGTGGAGCAGAAAGGCATACAACACCCACGTCAGGACCGATAACAGCAAGCGCGGCTCCCAGATCCAGAACTGCCCCCACGCATATTCAGCCCAGGCCGCACCGGTCAGGATTCCCAACGTCAACAGCGGGAAGCCCCACGATAGCGAGCGGTAGTTTAATTCGTCCAGCGTCTCCAGCGAAGGCAGGCGCAGAAACAAGGAGCGTCCCTTCTTCGATTTCAATTGTTTTTCTTGCACCAGGTAGAGAAGGCTCGCACTAAAGGCGAGGCCAAAAACGGCATTGCCAAGAAGCGCGAGCGTGACGTGGATGGGCATCCACGCACTTTGCAAGACGGGCGGCAAATCGCGCACCTGGGTATAAAACACAAACACGCCCAGGGTCATAATGAACCCGATGGGACTGACCACCGCTCCCAAAAGCGTGAGCGAGGTACGCATTTGCACTAACAGGCAGAGACCAGCAATGAGACACGCAAAAAACGACACGGCTTCATGGGAATTGGTTACCGCGATGTAACCAGCCGCCAGCGACCGCACGGCAATTGCACCGGCATGACTGAGGAATGCGGCGGAGAGCAGTCCCGGCCCGACCGCGCCAGGAACAACGCGGCGGGAGAGCAACGGGAGCAGGAACGCGCCCGTGCTCAACAGATAGAAGAGCAAGGCAATCTTGAGTAATACAACTTCCATAACGAGGTGGGTCAGAATCTAGCACGGTGGTGGGCGAGGAGAAATCGCCCTTCCACTGAGAGGTGCGCGATTTGACAGATTCCGCGAGAACAATTAAGACCCCGGTCAGCGAAAGCAACCTGTTCGTAATCACTGAGGAGGGAAGATCATGGCAAAGACACCGATTGAATTCACGGAACTACTGAAGGAGTCCCCGAAGAACTGGGGGCGCTGGGGCAAGGACGACGAGATTGGCGCGCTCAATTTTCTGACCGATAAAGAAGTGCTCCGTGGCGTTCGGGCCGTGCAACAAGGCAAGACTTTCATGCTCGGCGTGCCGGTCGCGCGACCGCAGGGCGATCCGCTGCACCCGATTCGCGCGCAGCCTATCCATACTTTCACCAACGATGAAGGATTCTATCTGAGTGGGCGGTCCAAACCGTTCCCTGGTGGGCTCAAGTATACCGATGATGTGCTTGTCATGTTCCCGCAAGGCTCGACCCAATACGACGCGCTCGGTCATGCCTGGTACGGCGACAAGCTCTACAACGGCCACGACCCGAAATCGACGATTGGCGGGTTACAGAAATGCTCCATTGAGCCCATCGCCAATCATGGGGTGATCGGTCGCGGCGTATTGATTGACGCTGCTCGGTACAAGGGCAAGAAGCATCTCGACCGCGGCGAGGGCGTCACCCTCGACGACCTGCTTGGTGCCGCCAAGCAGCAGGGAGTGACCATTGAGAAGCACGACATCGTGGTGCTACACACCGGCTGGCTCAACCGGTTCTATGAAGAAGGACAACAGGCATTCTTTCCCGATGGGGAGTTCGACGAGCCCGGCCTCGAATACAGCAAGGAGCTGGTGCAATGGTTTTACGAGATGGAGATTCCGTCCATCAGCGCCGACAACATCGGTTGTGAGCAGGGGTTCAATCACGACCTTGGCGGGCTTGGGGTGCTGCACTCGGCGTTGCTGTGTAACCTTGGGGTCATCTTCAATGAGATCGTGTGGCTGAAGGATTTGGCCGATCACTGCGATCAGGACAAGCAGTATACGTTCTTGTTCGCGGGCGCGCCGCTGAAACTCGTGTATGGTGCTGGGTCGGCGGTGAATCCGATCGCGATTAAGTAAACCCAGACAGGGGACGGTGCACGCATCGTCCCCCTCACGTCATCTCAGAGACCGCCATTTCGCTTGCTCGTCTTCGCGCCGCGCATCTTCTTCATGGTGATTCGCGACTTTCCGCAATGCGTCCGCGGTGATTGGCCATTCATGGGTACATGCGTTGGCGAAGGTACGATATTTTTCCGCTAACGCGCGCTCTTGGTCACCGCTAACAAAAGGGGACTTCGTCATCAGCCCTGGCTTTATGATAGTGCCGAGGTAAAACCCCCGCACGAGTCTGGCACTATCAACGTCCTCAATCACGTCTCGCACGGCAATGCAGGGCCACGTTCCGTCGCTCTCTTCCGGAGCGTGGGCAAGCATTTCGCCGATGTGGGAGTCGCACTCCCACAACCGACCACTTTCTCGACAGCGTTCACGCGCTTCCGTTACCCAGGCCGAGAGTACTTGTGCATCAACTGTGTTGTCGGCTTTTCGTCCCGGTATAGGTTCTCGCGTCATCATCTCCACCAAGGTGTACGCATTGCGCGCGCGTGCGGTCTGTTCTTCCGTCAGGGGTTCCATTGGTTCTTCCGGTTCGTTTTCGGAAGAAAATCCGATATTCAGCAACTCGGCGAACCATCTTGGCGAGGTGCGCACCAAGCGCAGTAGTGTCCGTGGCGCGGCAGAGTGACTATCAAGCAGGTCAAGATAGCCCCATTCCAGCATGGCCAATCGGTGCTCATCCACATTGGGGTCGGATTGCAAACGTTGGAATAGCTCCTGAATTTCGAAGCGGGCCTGATTCCTTGCCGCCGCGTCGGTCTTCTTTTCACCGGACGGTGTTAGCCCTGCTTCGAGTACACGCATCAGCAACGATGAGTCGATGCTGGATTCATGAGAGCGGAACATTTCTAGTATCCGCAGCGCGGGAAACGGACGATGGTATTTGAGTAACATGGCAACGGCGTACCTCATGTCCTCGGGTGCAGCGTTGGAAAGAGCATTGAACGCTCGACGCCAGTATTGCTCTTCGACGCCCGCACCCAAGTGCTCGACAATATCCCACGTCTTGCGCTCAAAACGCGGAACATCCACGAGCAGACGTCCCGCCTGCTCCGGCCGCCATTGGCTCAACCCCAGATGGTCAATCCATTCCCAACTTTCATGCGCGAAACAACCGCGCCCGTATCCTAAGGCAAAGGCTGCCATCTTTTGATTCTCGCTGAGTAACAAGGATGGAAGTATCGCGGAGTCTGTTTCAAGGAAGCGAGCTTTTCCGAAAGCGAAACCAACCTCCCACGGTTCTTCGAACGCCTCGACGAGAGCGAACACGCCAGGTAACCCGTTACGAGCAAAGATCGCGCGCAACGCTTCTTGTCGTAACTGGAAGAGATTCTTTTGTTTTTGTTCCCATGACTCCCGCGGATCGGAGTATAAGGTCGGACGGGCAGTGAAAAGCCAGGAGTGCCGTGCAATGAGGTCTTGCGGCTCGAATCGTTCCTTGATGACTTCCAACGCGTCCAATTTCTCAACCGGTAGTACCCACCAAGCATCGGGAAAGCCGCGGTGCTTGGTGATTTTCGCGCGCAGCTCGTCGGCAATGCGTTTGCGGGCGCCCGTATCAAGATTCTCGACGGCAAATGTGTCCAAGTGAGCGAGGAGACGATCCTGAGCCGACAGCGGGAGGTGCTCGAATTTTTCGATGACTTGAAACCAACGCTCTAGGTCCCCCCCAACGAGATCAATCAGCATACGAGCGCATGCATCGGTCTGTTGGCGGTTCTCCGTGTCCGTGACTCCCGGAGCCCAGTTCAATATCCAATCCTGCCAGCGTGGACGATGCGTCAATCTTGATGACCGAGGGCGTTCAAGTGACATCTCGGACAGGAAGCGCCAGCCAACCTCGGGTTCTGTTCGCGTAAGGTGCTCTAGGATTTTGATACGTCGCGCAACCGGCGCGGTCGTCTGGGGGCGCCACGGCATGAAGATCGACGTCAGACTCGTGATCGGCAAGTGATCCCATCGTCCGCCAGGTGTGCATCCTGTCAATCGAGCAAGGATTTCACTGACCTGTAACAGAAAATCGGGAGACCAGGCCAGCGTTTCCAGCGCGGACACGAGTCCCGGCAGAGCCTCGGAAAACGCGGCAGCACCCTTATCCGCAGGTAGTTCTGGAGGGTGAGACTCCTTGAGCGCATCAAGGAAAACTCGCGGCGCGGCCTCGGCCAGAGCCGGTAAACGGGCTTCGTTAGAAGCCCACCGTTTCCATGAGGTGTTTGGGGCTAAGAGTTGTCGCACGACCCGCTCGGCGCGTTGCACTGGTTCCAGTTCCCCCTTGATCCTCGCCGATTTGACCCCAAGCAAGGCCAGCGTTTCGGCAATACCATCACGGAGTAGGCTTGAGTATCGAGGGGAGGATTCATGGCGTGGATCATCCGCACTCAGGACTTCCACGGCGACCTTTTCGAAGAGATCAAGCTGGGGTCTTATGAGATATTCGTCAAGCAACGCCCACGAGTCTTCATGGGAAACGAGGAGCCAATAGGTCCGCAATTTTAATAGAGGCGCGTCTTGACTTCGCAACCAATGAGCAGCGGTCGCGAGCACTTCATCGTAAGAACGTCGAGCCAGCTCGGCGATGATGGCGCGGTCTCCGGTATTGGCGTCGTCCCAACCCCCGGCCAAGAGAAGAGGGATGAAGTCCTTGGCGTGCGAAGGCTGACTCCACTCCGGCAGTGCCGTGCTGGGATTTCGTGCGAGGTGGCGTTTCAAGGCGCTTAGACTGCCCCCTATTTTTCGCGCGAACTGATGTGCTTCCTCCGTATTGATGTCAGAGGCAACCAATGCCCTTTCCAGGTCATGCCGAAACGGACGAGAAAGCTCGTGCTTGGCAAGGTGCTCACCGGCAAAGCGATGGGCAGAGAGGAGGACATAATGTCCCTGACGAACCGCCTCGGCCACCATTTCCGCTTCGATGGGCACCTGGGGTTTGGGAATCAGCACCAAGTTATTGTGCGCGGCGCAGAGCGCCCCCCACTGATCTTCCTTGCTCACCATCACCATGCGAGACGCTCTCTTGTCGCGTTCCGTCTGTTCGCGGCTCACGACATAGGCAGCCAGGAAATCAAGGGTGTCCGTTGGCGATAGAGCCTCGAACGCCAAGGCCGAAGGTGGCTCCGCCAACCATCTCTCGATGCGTGCAATGTCTTTCTCGCGCGAGGTCAGAAACACCGCTGGGTAGAGACTTGGTCTCGTCAGAGCGGACAGATTTTTCCAGTGCTCTTCGATGTCGATGACTCCCTCCGGGAGAGAGCCGACATGCCGTGCCATCCACACGTCCACGGCGGGAGCCGTCTCCAGCCATTCCTCCAGATTCGCGGAGTCGTAGACCTGGACGTCCCCCCAGATTCCTAGTGCTCGCTTCTCATCGCGCCATTTGTGTTTGTTCGTCCATTTTCGTGGTGTCACGAAGATGAAGGTGACTTGGTGTGGATCAAATCCGAGATGGTCCTTGTCTCGTTTGCGGGAATCTTTTTTTGCTTTCGTTCTCGGTTCCTTGTCTGTCCCCATTTCCCAAACGCTCACGCCCGCAGGAACAAAGGCAGTGCCGCTGGTGGTCGCGACAATGCCATCCCACCCCGGACGCTGAATTCCTTCATACGCTGGAAATTCGATGCGTTGGATGTGGTGAGGCTCAATTGTGGCATGAATGAGTCGGCGAACCAGTTGCGGGAGTCGTGCGCGCGCGTCTAAAGAGTCCGCCCACAGTTCGAGATGAGCCGCCTGTGTCCACGGCCCCGATCGTGTTCTCTGGCCGCTCAAGCGGAGAAGCGTTTGTGGCAACCTTTCAAGCGCGGCTGGATTTTCCATGACTTTCCTCGGCAACCTCCCCGTTGCGGTGGCTGCGAGATCAAGGAACGTATGCCACTCCTGAGACTCGGGTTCGAGCTTGAGCGCTTTCGCATACGACTCCAAAATTTCCGTTGACTGTGGCGGCATGCTGATCCCTCTTTCTAAACGACTGGTGTTGCCAGGGTCGAAACCATTACGGCGGCAGAATTCGCGTAACGATAAGCCCAAGGTCTCTCGGTGTTGTCTGAAAAAATCGCCAAATTGTGCTGCCATCGCTAGCCGCCTTTTCTTAATGTTGTATTAAATATACAACATTAAGGGTCTTCATCAAGCGAAAGATAAAAAAGGTAAAAAAATGCTCTTACCCTGTATTTAGCCAATTTAGTTGGATAATTTTGTATTTTTATTGTAGAGATTTAAGTATTCTATTTTTTAATAATCCCAATATTCGGTATTTGTGGATAATATAGTCATGGGACCTTCCGTCGCACTAGAAACTCTATTCTTTGGCTACACACAAAGCCGGAATGTCCAGTCCGTTGCAACTGGGGACCTCGTCCGCGCTTTGGAGGTTACACCCATGCAGGAGAGGAAACTGTTGAGTCGCTTGGCGCGTCGCGGACTGATCACGCGGGTTCGACGTGGGTTGTACCTTGTCCCACCTCGGATTCCCGCGGGCGGGAGGTGGAGTCCTGGTGAGGCTCTCGCCATTACCTCCCTAATGAAAGATCAAGCTGGGCAGTACCAAATCTGTGGGCCGAACGCGTTTTATCGGTACGGTTGGGATGAGCAGGTGCCTAATCGCACTTACGTCTACAACAACCGCATCTCTGGAGAGCGGCAAATTGGACCGGTGGCCCTGACATTGATCAAAGTCGCCGACGAACGACTTGGGGCAACCGCAGTGGTCCCTACTACACCTGAAGGGATCGGCCTCGTGTACTCCTCAAGAGTTCGCTCACTCATGGATGCCGTGTACGATTGGTCGAGATTCAACTCCCTGCCTCGTGCCTACGAGTGGATCAAGGCTGAGTTGGCTCACGACGACGCACTCGCCGCGGATTTAGTGGAAGTCTCGCTTCGTTATGGCAACCAAGGTACCTTACGGAGAATCGGGAAGGTGCTGGAAATGAACAGCGTTCCAAGAGCGCTGTTACGCAAGATTGAAAAAGCGATTCGGCCTTCCTCCTCGCTGATTCCGTGGATACCAACAGCACCCAAACGAGGGACAATTGATCGACGATGGGGGGTGATCGTCAACGATGGCTAGCAACGAGCAGTTCCAATACCACGAGAAGATTGAAGCGTTTCGAGACGCGATCAACTTCACCGAGGCGTCCACCGGCTTCGGTGCGCGTCTCATTGAGAAAGACTACTACGGTTTACTGGTGATATTTGTGATCGGAAAAATCATAAGAGAGGGCTAGCGTTACTGCGCCACCCACCCACCATCGACCGCCATCGGCAGCCCCGTGACAAACGAGGCCGCTTCGGAACACAGCCACACCACCGCTTCGGCGATCTCTTCCGGTTTTCCCAACCGTCCGATGGGTTCGCGCGCTGACATGGTGGTCTCAATACGTGGGTCGATTTGCATGCCTTTCTCAAACATCGGCGTGCGGATCACACCAGGACAGACAGCATTCACGCGAATGTTCGCTCTGGCGTACTCCAGCGCCGCGGTCTTGGTCAGACCAACAACGCCGTGCTTCGCCGCGACATACGCTGGTCCGTGACGAAATCCTACCAGACCCGCGACTGACGCGGTGTTGACGATCGCGCCACCGCCTTGTTTTTGCATCTGGTCGATTTCGTATTTCATGCAGAGCCATACGCCGGTGAGATTGATGGCGATAACCCGGTCCCACTGCGTTTGGGTGTAGTCCGCCGTTCGTGCCGCGGCCCCCGCGATCCCCGCGTTATTGAAGGCGCAGTCGAGGCGTCCGTAGGTCGCGACCGTCTGTTTGACCATCGCTTCTACTTCGCTCGCTTCCGCCACGTTCGCCTTCACGAATATGGCGGCTCCGCCCATGCCTTTAATCTGTTTGACGGTTTCTTCCCCGCCATCGACCTGTATATCAGCGACCACCACTTTCGCTCCTTCGCGAGCAAAGGCGAGCGCGGTGGCGTGTCCGATGCCTGATCCGCCACCAGTGACTAACGCGATTTTTCCGTCTAGATGTCCTGCCATTATCTTGTTCCTTTCAGTTACACCGCCGCCGCGGCAGTGACCTCAATGTTTTCCTGCTCACACGTATTGGCGATGTCGGAGACGGTCGCGCGGTGCATGTCGCGTTTCCAGCGCAGATCGTCGTATTCCGTGCCGCGATGCAGACAGCAGCGGTTGTCCCACATCACTAGATCGTGCACGCGCCAGCGATGGGTATAGACAAATTGCCGTTGCGTAGCGTGGGCGAGCAGTTCATCAACCAGCGCGCGGCCTTCTTCGTCCGACATCCCCAGAATCCGCCCAACATGCGAGGCGATATAGAGCGACTTGCGTCCGTTTTCTGGAATCGTGCGCACCATCACTTGGGGCACGGGCGGCAGGTTTTTTGATTCCGCCTCGGTGAAATCACGAAAGCCGATGCGCGCGCGTGAGTATGACAGCGCATGTTCGGCGACCAAGCCCGTGAGCATCCGCTTCTTGTTTTCCGGGAGCGCATCATACGCGGCGCGCAGGTCGGCGAATTCGGTATGGCCACCAATCGGTGGAATCGCGCGGGCGTAGAGCAGCGAGGCGCGCGCGGGAAGATACTTGAAAGAGCTGTCCGTGTGCCACAGCCGATTACCCATTTGCAGCCGGCGCATGCGGCTCTGCTCGCCCCAAATTTCGTTCCGCGCGTTGAGATTCGAGACATCGGCGATCTCCGGGACAACCCGTAGTTTTTCGTTAGTGTTCAGCACGGAGATGCTGGTTTCCAGTGGGCCGATGTACTGCGCGAATGCGAGGTGTTGCTGTTCGGTGAGCTGCTGGTCGGGAAAGATCAGCACGGCGTATTGCCAGAAGGCGTGTTTGACCGCTTCGACATCCGCTGGACTGAGCGGTTGCGACAAATCGATATCCCCTATTTCCGCGCCAAGATGTGGAGTCATTGGGAAGACTGTAATGGTCATACTGTTTTCTCCTCTTCCATCAATGTGCGACTGAAGTGCCTTATCTGCGGAGCACGGCCAGGCTGCCATCGCCAAAATCGCCCCAGCCGGTCACGAGCCCGAGTTGCGCGTTTGGCACTTGGCGCGCACCGCACTGGTGACGTAACTGGCGTGTAGCTTCGACCACATGATTCAAGCCGGCGACATGCGCTTCCGAATGTAACCCGCCATGCGTGTTGATCGGCAGCTCGCCACCCAGTTCCAACCGGCCACCTTTGACAAAATCCGCGACTTCGCCACGCTGGCAAAAACCCAAGGCTTCCAGTTGTAGCAGCACGACGTAGGTAAAACAGTCATAGATTTCGATGAAGTTCAGGTCCTTCAGGCTCACATCCGCCATCTGGAGCGCTTTCGGCGTGGCGAAGCTCAATCCGAGCACAAAGGGATCAACGCGCGAGGGAATATCATCCGCCGGATACGGATGCCCTTCAGCGATTCCGGAAATATAAACGGGGGTCTGCTGGTAGTCCTTGGCCCGCTCCGCCGAGGAGACGACGACCGCGCAGGCCCCGTCCGTCTCCAGGCAGCAGTCAAGCAGCCGAAACGGCTTGGCGATCCAGCGTGAGTTCAAGTAATCGTCCATCGTCAGTGCGCGGCCCCGCATGTAGGCTTTGTCATTGAGCTGCGCATGCTTGCGCGAGGCGATGGCGATGGCACCGGTCGCTTCATCGGGGACGTGATATAACTCTTTGTGTCTGGTCGCGAGCCAAGCGTACCATTGCACGGGCACCGACGCGCCAAAAGGGAGATAATACTCATTGACGGTCGTCATCAGACTCGCCAAGGCGTTCCCCATGCTGTTGTCATCTTCACTGCCAATGCTGCGCACGCGCGCTCCCGAATATCCCTTCCAGCCAAAGGGAATGAGGACATTCTTGGCGACCCCAAAAGCCACCGCCAACGCCGCGCTTTGCAGCGCCGTCACGGCACTCGCGCCGCCCATGTGGACGGTGCTCGAGTAGCGCAAATCCTCGATGCCAAGATTGGCGGCGAACCGTTCCGCAGTCGCCGTTGGCATGGGCGGCGGCATGATGCCGTCGATATCGTATGGCTTCAGACCCGCGTCGGCGATCGCCTTCATTGAGGCTTCCAGCATCAGTGAGAACTCACTTCTACTCACCCCGCGTGTGAATGCCGTCTCGCCAACACCGACAAGACAGGCTTGATCCTTGAGTGTGTACATCAGTCCTCCCTCCATTGCGTCCAGCAGCTCTTGGCTTCACAGGCATAGACGGAACGGCAAAGTTTATCAACAATCGGGAAGGGGACCAGTTTATGGCTTATGGCCCGTTCGCTACGATCACGCTTCCGCCCGGAATTTTGTCGATCTGGTGGGACGTGAAGAGTGAAGATGAATGACTAATCCATCCGCATCCGCGGGCTCTGTTCCGCTTAGGGTTACGACTCCACAATCAGCTCAGCTAGCCTCACACCAAGAGCCTGGCTGAGAGCCAGCAATGTTTCGTAGCGGGGGGACACTTCTCCTCGCTCTAGGCGAGCCACTGTCATTCTCGAGTTTTACCAATTGGCGTAGCAAAAGGTGGCCAGGTTCTGCCATACTTGTGAGATGCTAAAGCCTCACAAGACA
>JANMSE010000578.1:0-14894 GCA_031389045.1 Deltaproteobacteria bacterium
ACCTAGGTTCGATGGCTTGGCGGCTCTGCGTCTCGCGCGCGCGCGGCGCCCGGAGCTTCCGTTTATCTTCGTATCTGGCGCGATCGGCGAGGAACGGGCGATCGAGAGTCTTCAGCAAGGGGCGACCGATTACGTGCTCAAACAGCGGGTGGCACGACTCGGGCCGGCGGTGCGGCGCGCGTTACGAGAAGCCGAGGACCGGCGGGCGCGCCAGCACGCTGAAGAGACGCTCACGCGGAGCGAAGCGTACTTTCGGGCGCTGAGCCAGAATACCTCTGACCTTATCGCCCTGATTGAGAGCAGTGGCGCGGTCCAGTACATGAGTCCCTCCATGCGACCCCTCCTCGGCTATGAAGACCGAGAGTGCATTGGCAAACCCTGGGACGCGTATGTGCCCGCAGCCGACATCAAGGCGACAACGCGGTTTTTTACCACCCTGTGTCAGTCGTCTGGGGGGCAGCACCGGCTGGAATTTCGCGTGCGCCGGCGAGATGGGGGGCTCCGTGTCGTGGAGGGGGTGTTCTCCAATCTCCTTCACGATCCGGTGCTGCGGGGGGTGGTGATGAATGCGCGTGATGTCACCGAGCGGCGTCTGACCGAAGCGACCTTGCAAGAGACCAACGCACGGCTGGAGAAAACACTGGCGCTGGAGCGGGAGTTGCGGAGTGAATTACACCGACTGTCCGTCGCCCTCCGTCGGGCGCAAGAAACCGAGCGGACCCGGATCGCGCGCGAACTCCATGATGGGATCGCGCAGACGTTGTCTGGCCTTTTATTGCACGTCGATTTCTTGCATTCCATGCCCAGCGACTCGGCAGTGGTGAAGCCCATGCTCGGCGACATTAAAGAGGCCCTGGCGCAGGCCGTGACTGACATCCGCGAGGTGGTGTGGGCCTTGCGTCCCGCCATTCTTGATGACTTGGGCCTGCTGAAGGCGTTGCAGGGATTGATGACGAACCTCAGGCGGGATTCGGCGATGGAGATTACGCTTGATCTCCCAGAGGAGATGCCGATGCTTTCGTCCGCGGTCGAGACCGCGCTCTACCGCATCGTGCAAGAGGCGCTGACCAATGCGCTCCACCATGGACAGGCGGCGTGCGCCACGGTCCGCGTGGCGCTGGACAAGGGGCAGGTGCACTTGACGGTGGCGGATACTGGAAAAGGGTTTGATGCGGTGACGCGGGCATCCCCATCTGTTGTGCATGCACGCGGCACCGCCGAGAACAAACGGGGAATCGGGGTGTGGAGCATGCGCGCGCGGGCCGAGGAAGTAGGGGGGACGTTTGCGCTCCATTCCACGCCAGGCCACGGGACCACGGTCCACGTGACGGTTCCCGCGTGCTTTGAGGAGCAAGAGTGGGAGGGATAGTGATGCCGCACACGACCGTCTTACTTGTGGACGACCACCCGCTGGTTCGCCAGGGGTGTCGGTACATTCTCGAACAGCATAAGGAGATTACGGTGATTGGCGAAGCCAGCACCGGCGAGGAAGCGGTGGGGAAAGTGAAGGCGCTCAAGCCCACCGTCGTGCTCATGGATATCAACCTGCCTGGCGTGGGGGGGATCGAATTCACCCGCACCCTCAAATATCAATTTCCGCGACTCCTCATCATTATCCTCTCGGTGCATACCGACGAGAGCTATGTGTATCGTGCGTTCGAAGCCGGGGCTTCCGCATATATCGTGAAGCAGGGAGGGGCACGAGAATTAGAAGAAGCGGTGGCCGCGGTCGTCGCCGGGAAAATCTACCTGAGTGCCTCGGTGTCCCGGCCCGTCGTGGACGGCTACATGAAGCATGCGCCCCGCCTCACCGAGACGCCGGATACACTACTGACGGCCAAAGAGCGGGAAGTCGTGCAACTGTTAAGTCGCGGACTCAGCAGCAAAGAGATCGCGGAACAGTTGAAGTCGAGCCCGCTCACGGTCGATGTGCATCGCAAAAACATTATGAAGAAACTCGCCATCCATAGCGTGCCCGAACTCGTGAAATGGGCGATCCGTCATAAGTTGGTATCGGTGGACGAATAAAAGGGTTTTTAGCCACCCTCTAAGCTCGTCGGAGGGGAAACCCTCGACTCCCCTCGAAGAGAGTCCTTGCGGGGTATTGCCCTTTTTCTGGTCCCTCTATGGGGCCGGCGTATTTTTTTCGGCGATCGGCCTGAACTCAATGCGGATCACTTCAGAGGGAGAGTGATGGCGCAACGCGCGTAGCGCCGACTCCTCCTCGTGGCCCTTCTTCCGCGCGAGCGAAGGAATCGGCGGGAGCGCGCGCGCATAAGTTTCGGCGTTGCCAAGCGGAGTTGTTCGGACCGAAGTGGCGACGGGAGAATGTTCTGTCAGGAAGAGTGGCGTGATCTGCTGACTCAGGTCGCTGAGCTGTTCCCTCCCTATTGCGGTGGGTGGTGGTGTCGCGGTTCCTTCATCGGCCACGGAGGAAAGGCCCATCCAGCGATCAATCGCGGCTTTGAACACGTCCCGATCAATCGGCTTGACGATATAGTCATCCATGCCCGCGGCCAGAAACTTCTCGCGGTCTCCCGGTAGGGCTCGTGCCGTGAGTGCGACAATTGGCGTATGAATTCCGAGCCTCTGCTCACGCTCGCGTAGGTAGGCGGTGGTGGTGAACCCGTTCATCTCTGGCATTTGATAGTCCATGAAAATCAAGGCGTACCGGTGTGTGGCCACCGCTTCGAGGGCATCTCGTCCAGTCGAAGCCGTGTCAACGTCTTTGTAGCCGAAGTGCGCCAAGAGTCGGACGGCGTGCTTCTGGTTGGTTTCGTTATCTTCCACCAGCAGAATGCGACTCCCCTTGCTGACCTGGGGGGGAGCAGGAGCCTCTTGAACGAGGAGCGGATCCGCTGTCTTCTCCTTTGTGGGGGTGTGCCATTTCTTCAAGGCGGCTTCGAGGAGTGCTGACTGGAGCGGTTTGGTGATGAAGTCATCCATCCCGCTCTCCAGGCAACGCTGGCGGTTGCCTTCCCGTGCATCCGCGGTGACGGCGATGATAGGAGTATGCGTGCCGAACTGACGATCGCGTTCGCGAATATGCCTCGTCGCGGTAAACCCGTCCATGATCGGCATCCAACAGTCCATCAAGACTGCGGCGTAACGATTTTTTTCGAGCGCGGCCAAGGCCTCTTGGCCGTTATTCGCGACGTCCGCGCGATAGCCGAGTCTTTTTAAGAGGCGGGTGATGACGGCCACATTGTCCAGATTATCTTCCGCCACTAACACACTGGGGATGTGTTCCGCTTCCGCGAGGGTATGACGGGTCACCAGCCGTGGTTGTTCTTGTGGTGTTTGCGCCGGTTGCCGCATGAGGGTGAGCAGACAGTTGAAAAGCTGTGACCGGCGCAGCGGTGTGGCCAGATACGCCTGTATCCCAACCTCGCGTGCGCGAGCGGCGTCGCCACGGTGTCCCACTGACGTGAGGAGGGCGATACGCAGGTCGTCCAAGGCGGGGCGCTGGCGAATGGCTTGGGCTACCTGTAATCCCTCCATGGTGGGCAAGTGCCAACCGAGCAGGACAATGTGGAAAGGCCGTTGCGCGGTGATGGCGGCATCCAAGAGCGCGAGGGCCCGCGGGCCGCTCTCGGCACTCTGTGTGATGATTCCCCAGGAGGCCAGATGATATTCAAGACTGGCGCGGGTCGTGGGATTGTCATCGACAATCAGGACCGACAGCCCTTGTAAGGTGGCCACCTCTGGCTCAACGGCACGCGCGTGCTGGGGTCGTTTCTCGAACCGGGCCGTGAACCAGAACGTACTCCCTTTTCCTTGTTCACTCTCCACTCCCATCTCGCCACCCATCAGGTGTGCTAACTGCTGGCTAATGGCTAACCCCAATCCTGTTCCGCCATACTGACGGGTCATCGATGTATCGACTTGCGAGAAGGACTGAAAGAGGCAATCCATGCGGTCGGGAGGAATGCCAATGCCCGTGTCACGGACGGCGAATCGTAACAGCGCGTGGGTGTCGGTTTCCTGGGCCACGGAGACGCGGACGACCACTTCTCCTCGGTCCGTGAATTTCATGGCGTTGCCCATCAGGTTAATGAGAATCTGTCGCAGCCGACCGGGGTCCCCACCCAGCGAGGTCGGCACCTCATACCCTGTGATGATGGCCAATTCGAGTTGCTTGTCGGCGCACGTTTTCGTGAAGAGGTCCGTCACGCTTTCCAGCGTGGTGTGTAAGTCGAAGTCGATCAGATCGAGGTCTAACTTGCCCGCCTCGATCTTGGAGAAATCGAGGATTTGATTGATGATGCCCAAGAGGGAGTGGGCGCTGTTCTTGACAGTGGTGGCAAAGTCCTTTTGATCCTCGGTGAGGACCGTATCGAACAATAAATCCGTCATGCCAATAATGCCGTTCATGGGCGTGCGGATTTCATGGCTGACATTGGCGAGGAAGTCGGCTTTCGCCTGTGCCGCGGCTTCCGCTGTTTCTTTGGCCCGTTGTAAGGCGGCTTCGATTTTTTTCCGCGCGCTCACATCGTGCAACGTGGCGAGGGCGGCGGGGTGTCCTTCCCATTGGATTTTCGTCACGCGCATCTCGACGATGACGGGTTCGGCGTGCGCGCGTGGAAGCGTAACCTCGCGGGTTTCACCGGCGGTGATGGAGAAATGCAGTTCGGTATTCAGCACGGTCTCCGCCGGTTGTTGCAACAGCGCTTCCGCGGCGGGATTGACGAACCGCACTTTCTTGTCGTGGTCGATGACGAGCATGCCATTGGCACTACTCTGGAGCAGGGCGCGGTGATGCGCTTCCGAATCCTTCAACTGTTGGTTGAGTTTGCGGATGGCGCGATGCGATTGCTCTTGCTCATGGAGGGCGTGTTCGAGTTCCTGATTTTTTTGGATGGCATTGGCGAACGTCGAGAGCAGTAGATCGGCCATCTGCGCGGGTTGTGAGGTCAACGTGTAGGGGTTGTTCTCAAACATGACCTGCACGGCCCCATCGGCGCGCGTCTGGGCGCGGAGCGCGTTGTTCGCGAGGGCGGCCTTGATGCGGGAGCGCAGAAAGGATTCCTCGCACGGTTTGGTGATGAACCCATCCGCCTTGCTTTCTAGTGCGCGAATGACCTCGCGCGAGTCCGTCAGGGTAGTCATCAGGATGACCGGGACGGTGTGCAGGTGGGGATCGTCTTTGATGTAGTGACAGAGCTGATAGCCGTCCATTTCTGGCATGATAATATCGCTGAGCACGAGTGTCGGGCGGTGCTGTCGCAGTGCCGCCAAAGCTTCCCGGCCATTGCTGACGCAGCTTACGCGAAACCCGTGGTGATTCAGCATTTGTTGTAATTGCGTTGCTTGGGTCTGACTATCTTCAACGATGAGGATCTCGACTTGACTGTGCATTGTGTCTCCCTTCCTGACCAGCGCTCAGGGATCCTTCCCTGCTATGAAGAACCTCGGTCGTTTGTGGCGAGACTGCACTGTCTACTCTGTGGCTTTTCCTGGTGTACCCTGTTGAGGGTAGACGACGGGTCCGTGGGCGATGGGAGGAGGTGGGGGTGTTTCAGGTCCGGGGGGTGAAACCCCGGGCGCGCTCGGGGGCTGTTCACACCTGATAATACGCGCAGTACCACTCGACGAAGCGCGCAATTCCAGTCGCGATTGGAGTCGCCGGGCGAAACCCAACATCGCGCATGAGATCGTCAACGTCGGCATAGGTTTCCCGCACGTCGCCCGGTTGCATCGGCAACAGGTTTTTCGTTGCGGTCCGTCCTAAACAGCGTTCCAACGTGCCAATAAAATCGAGCAATTCAACGGGTTGGTTGTTGCCGATGTTGTAAATTCGGTATGACGCCTGACTTGTGCCCGGATCGGGCGTCAGGCTTGACCAGCGGGGATTGGGTTGAGGAATCGTATCCAGGACGCGGACGACGCCTTCGACGATATCGTCAATATAGGTAAAGTCGCGGCGCATCTTACCTTCGTTGAAGACCTCGATTGGGTGTCCGGCCAGAATCGCTTGTGTAAACAGAAACAGCGCCATGTCTGGTCGTCCCCAGGGGCCGTAGACGGTAAAAAAACGTAAACCGGTCGTTGGCAGTCCATACAGATGACTATAGGTGTGCGCCATCAGTTCATTGGCCTTTTTCGAAGCGGCATACAATGAGACTGGGTGATCCACATTGTCATGAACCGAGAACGGCATCTTGGTATGGGCTCCGTAGACAGAACTACTGGAGGCATACACCAGGTGTTGCACCTCGCCGTGGCGGCACCCTTCAAGAATATGCAGGAACCCGACCAGATTACTCTCGATGTAGGCATGGGGATTGGTGAGTGAATAGCGAACTCCCGCTTGAGCCGCTAAATGGACAACCCGTTCCGGTGTGTGGTCCGCGAAGAGACAAGTCATGCCATCACGATCGGCGAGGTCGAGCTGGAGAAAGTGGAACCCTGAGCGATTGGTGAGCTGCGCGAGCCGTGCCTCTTTGAGGCGAACATCGTAATAGGGATTGAGGTTGTCGATACCCACGACCGTGTCACCACGGGCCAGTAAGCGCTGAGCAACGTGAAAACCAATAAAACCAGCAACGCCAGTCACGAG
Source organism: Deltaproteobacteria bacterium (assembly GCA_031389045.1). Taxonomy (GTDB): domain Bacteria; phylum Desulfobacterota; class Binatia; order Bin18; family Bin18; genus JABFSC01. Next base: position 6,560 of record JANMSE010000578.1, read on the forward strand.
GACCTTCATACCATTTCCTTCGGGTCAGTGGGTTGAGCCGCGTTTGTCCATGCGCTCCGCGGAGCGCGGCTCCTGGAGAGGGGAGGCTACGTGTTTGGCGCTTATTTGACGGAGGATTTTGAGGTGGTAGTCAATGCCGGACCATAGAGTTAACCCAAGGGCAATCCATAAAAAATAGATCCCTACCGTATGAAAGGGAATCGTTAGGTACTGGTAGTGAATGAGCAGGCAGTGGATGGCGATCATCTGGAAGAGCATTTTGTACTTCCCCAGTTGTTCCGCGGCTAACACAATACCTTCACTGGCGGCAATGGCGCGGAGCCCGGTGACCGCGATTTCTCGCCCGATGATGACCACGACGATCCACGCGGGCACGCGCGGCGAGCGATCAATGGCCACCAACATGACCAGGGCCGCTGTGACAAGTAGCTTATCGGCCAGGGGATCGAGAAACTTGCCCAGGGTTGAGATTTGCCCATGTCGGCGGGCCAGGTAGCCGTCAAAGAAATCGGTCAAGCTCGCGATAAAGAAGGTGATCGCTGCGAGGATGCCATAGAACGGTCCGGGGTCGGTCAACAAATAGATGAGGAGTGGGAGCAACGCGATCCGCAATAAACTGAGGAGATTAGGCGGAGTCGCCACGATGGGGTTCCTGAATAACACACAGTAAGAGTAGATGAGCGGGCGCGGCAATCAAGTCCGTGCGCGATAGGAACTGCGATAATGCAGCACGCGCCGCACATATTCTTGCGTTTCTTGGTAAGGCGGGATGCCATTATAGCGATTGACCGCTCCGGCTCCGGCGTTATAGGCGGCGACGGCGAGGGTGACATCCCCCTCGAACTGAGTGAGTAACAACCGTAAATGGCGCACGCCACCATCAATGTTGTCGCTGGGGGCATGAATGTCTTCCACCCCGTGCATGGCGGCGGTGGCGGGCATGAGCTGCATCAGTCCACGCGCACCAGCACGGGACAGGGCTCCTGGATTGAAGGCGGACTCCGCTTTCATCACCGCTTTCACCAGCGCGAATTCCACGCCATACCGCTGACACGCCGCTTGAATCAATCGGTCGAACGCCGCACTGTCTTTCCCGCTGAGACGACGCGCGTAGCGATTGAGCAATAAGAAAGGCTGATAGCCGGGGCGATTGGGGACGTTGGTGAAGAGGAGCGTGCCCTGTTTGTTGCGATAGACGTGAATGGCGGCTTTGGTCGCCGGGTCGTGGACGAACTGCTCTTGGGGGGGAAGCGATTCCGAGGAAGTCCGTTCGCCTAATTCTTTTTTGAGATCAATCAGACCACCAGAAAATGGTGTGCTTCTGATTTTGCTGACTTTACCCGCTTTCCTCACTTTCCGTGTCGAGCCGCTCACGACTGGGGTGTTGGTAATATACAAGACCCCCTTCCCATTGCGGTACACCCGAATTTCCGCGGTGGCGGTATCTCGTGCGCTGAAGAATCCGAAGACCAGGAAGAAGGTGAAAGAGAGTCTCAGTGTGTTCCAGCTCATAGGCTCCTACCATAAATGATTTTTTCTTGTCTGGTCAAACCCCACGCGGTCCTTGACGTGGCCCCCTCGTGCGTGCAAGCAATGGCACCTCGCAAAGAGGGACACAACATGGATGCTGGCGACTACTTAATCATCGGCAGTGGGATCGCGGGCTTAAGCCTTGCGCTCAAAGCCGCCGCGCGCGGGACGGTAACCATTGTCACTAAGGATCATCTGCCGGAAAGTAATACCGCCTATGCCCAAGGTGGGATCGCTTCCGTGTGGAGTCCGGAAGACTCCTTCGCCAATCATATTCAAGACACGTTGGTCGCTGGCGCGGGCGTCTGTCACCCCGACGTGGTGGAAGCAGTGGTGAAAGATGGTCCCGCGCGCATCGCCGAACTCATCGCCCTGGGCACAAATTTCTCGCGTCGTCCTGGTGGCGAGGAAGCCGAGTACGATCTCGGCCTGGAAGGCGGGCACTCGCATCGGCGCATTCTTCATGCCTCCGATGCCACCGGACAAGAAATCATCCGCGCGTTGATCGCGGCGGTGCGACAACATCCCAACATCACGATTTTGGAGAAGCATCTGTCGATTGATTTGCTGACGAGTGGCGATTCCGCCACGAGCGACGATGCCGCGCCACGCGAGTGTTGGGGCGCGTATGTCTTGGATTTAGCCACGGGAACGGTCAAAACGCTGACGGCGCGGATTACCGTGCTCTGTACGGGTGGAGCGGGCAAGGTCTACCTGTACACGAGCAACCCCGACGTAGCGACCGGAGACGGTGTGGCGATGGCGTATCGCGCGGGCGTGGCGATTGGCAATCTCGAATTCTTCCAGTTTCATCCGACCTGTCTATTTCATCCCCGCGCCAAGTCGTTTCTCATATCCGAGGCGCTACGGGGGGAAGGGGCAATTTTGCGCCGACCCGATGGCGAGCCTTTTATGCAGCAGTACCATCCCCAGGCTGAGTTGGCACCGCGTGACATCGTGGCGCGAGCTATCGACCAGGAGATGAAGACGCATGGGTTCGCGCATGTGTTGTTGGACATCAGCCACCGCGACGCGGATTTCTTACAGAAGCGCTTTCCCACGATTTCTCGGCGCTGTCGTGAATTCGACATTGATTTAACCAAGGACCCGATCCCGGTGGTGCCAGCGGCGCACTATCTCTGTGGCGGGGTGGTGACCGATTTACACGGCGCGACCTCACTGCGTCGTCTCTATGCGGCTGGCGAAGTGGCGATGTCCGGGTTACACGGCGCGAACCGGTTGGCGTCCAACTCGTTGTTAGAGGCCGTGGTCTTCGCACACCGAGTATTTCTCCATGCGGACGAGCTGTTGACCGCGGACCGGCGGCAACCGCCGACATTTCCGGTCTGGGACCCTGGGCACGCGGTGAACAGCGATGAAATGGTCGTCGTGACTCACACCTGGGAAGAGATTCGTCGCTTGATGTGGAACTACGTAGGCATTGTCCGCAGTGACCGGCGGCTCGCGCGAGCGCGGCGGCGCATCGCGCTGATTCAGGATGAGATTCGTGACTACTACTGGAATTTTCTGGTGACGGGCGACTTACTGGAGTTGCGCAATCTGGCCACGGTGGCCGAGCTGATTATTCGGTGCGCGAGTCTGCGCAAGGAGAGTCGGGGGCTGCACTACACGCTTGATTATCCGGGCACGGACGACGGGCACTGGCAGCGGGATACGGTTGTGCGGATGGGGAAGGGGTAGGGAGTGACCGCGTGACATTCGGCCTCTGGAAAAGCGAGGGTATGAACAATTCCTCCCGTCCTGTCCTTCAACTGCTCGCCACGTTCCGCGGCTCAGCTTGATCTTCTCTCGTGGGTGTCTATGCTCGTTACGGAAAAGATGGAGCAAAAGACGTATGGATCGCGACTTGAACGTAGATGAACTGCTCGAAGACTTGGCATGGGTGTTACAAGACCCCGGACGACACACCGCGTTGCAACAGGGCTGGAGCGAACTGCAGCAAGGGGAAGTGCTTCGGCCTCTCCAGTCGATTTCTCTCTCCACCGATTCGCTACGAGCCCTGGCTCATCAATCTACGCGGCGGAAGAAAAAGACATGACTGCGTACACGCTCATGCTCCGCGGTTCATCCGCGATTTCCAAGCGCTGGAGCCGGACATGAGCCCGACGACGTGGAAATTTTCGATGCCTTGCTGACCACGGTCGTGCGGAATCCCCAGGCCGTGCAACGGGTGCAGAGCTTTTACGACCCGCAACGTCCGAGCTGGTTAGCGCGGTCGGGTCCATTTGTCATTCACTATGCGTTTGATGCGCAGGCTGACGAAGTCACTTTTCTGAACCTGTTCCGTCGCCGCTAGTCCTCTATCAAAGAGATTCTGAAGGGGTGGTGAGGGGGAAGAAGAAAGACGACTTCTGGCTCGTTTTCATCGTCCAGGGTGCACTGCAGGAGCATGAACATTCCGATACTCACTCTTCAATAGCTTTCTCATTCTCCTCCCGGCCTTTCTGCGATAACTCGTCGAGGAGTGCCTGAGCGTCTTTCAGATCGGCTGTATCAAACCCCTCGGTGAACCAGCCGTAGAGCTCGGCTAACAGCCCGTGAGCTTCTTTCTGCTTGCCTTGCTGCTGCCACAGCCGCGCCAGGCTCATCACCGTGCGCAACTCCAGCGACTTGGCCTGCTGTCGCTGCGCAATCTCAATAGCTTTGAGAAAGTACTCCTCCGCCTCCGCTTGGGGATCGGGGGACAGGGGTCGGGGATCAGGTTTTATTTTTGACTTTTGCACTTTGACTTTTGACTTTTGACTTTCCTGCTGAAGCGTCAGTTCCCCCTTGAGCCGATACAGCTCCGCCTCGTAAAAACGCTCGCCTGTTTTGTCTATCACAGCCAGTGCCTCAGCTAGCGTTGAGAGTCCTTCTTCAACCTGCCCCGCTTTTCTATACGCCTCGGCCAGTAGGGCAAGAAAATAGGATTGCAATATCCCTGCCCCTACGGCTTGGTGGGTGGCCAGTCCTTGGCGTATCTGGCTAATCCCCTCTTCAATCTGTCCTTGTTCGGCTAGCGCCCAGCCCTGCAGGATAGCCCCTTGCGCTAACCACACTGGAAATCCGTGCTCGCTCGCGAGTGTGATACCTGCCTCGGCCCACTCTTGGGTCAGTGCTCTTTCCCGGCGGAGCTGGTGCAACAGGGCAGCTGCATAAACCCGGGCGGCGCCCAAGCTGTATGGATGAGACCGCTCTTGGGCCAGAGTACGCGCGGCCTTGCTCTTTTGCAGCGCCTGATCCGGATAGCCCAGATGCCACAGGACAAAAGCTGCCAAGGAGAGGCCAGCTACCCCCGACTCTCTGCCGGAGAGGAATACAAGGGAGCGGTGGTGCTGAGTGTCATACAAGATCAGGCTCTGCTCCAGGTGCGCTTGGGCCGCACCGAACTCTCCCAGATGGAAGGAGGCGCTGCCTAGCGCCCGATAGGCCTCCATGAGCCATATCGGGTCTTGCTTCCTCTGGGCCAGGCCCAGGAGTTGTTCCCCGAGCTCGCGCGCCGTGAGAAACTCGCCCCGCACCTGATGAAACGTTCGTAGCCCAAAGAGGACCGGGAAGAGCTGGCGGGTCTCCCCGACCTGTTGGCACAGCTCCCGTGGCGGGTATAGGCAGCCCTCACTTCTGGTGAAGAAAACCCTCTGGTGGCCTGTAACGGCACGCCCAGGGTGACGCCCAAGGCTTGGGCGACATAGCCATCATAGCTATGCACGGCGTCCATCATGAGGTGCAAAGCCGGATCAATGATTGCTCGGGCGTCTTCCGGGTCGAGGCCTTCAATCAATGCCGTCGAGCCTTTGAGATCAGCAAACAGCGCGGTGATCGTCTTGCGTTCACCCTCGGTTACTGTAGCCGCACGGATGCGTTCGGCCAGATGCGGCGGCGTGTAGCTGCTTGGGGGCTGGGAAGTTCGGAGTTCGGAGTTCGGAGTCTGAGGAGTGGGAGGCTGCGGGGGACTGAGAACTCGGAACTCGAAACTCGAAACTGGCGTAGCGCCTGTCCATACCAACACCTCCCCATCCTCATCTACAGCCAGTCGCTTCGCTTTGATGATCTCGCCACACAGGTCATTCAGATAGTCATCGTCGATGCCGAAGCGACGCTTTAATGCACGGTAGGTCACCCGGCCTTCACGTTGGAGGAGAGCAATCATGGGGTCTAGGATTTCGTCGAATGTCATCCTACCCTCCTCTGCTGGGGACGATCACGATCCCTGTTCCTTGTCGCTCGATTCTCCAAGCAGCAGCCCCTCCACCCATTGGATCACCTCTGCTGCAATCTGTATGGCCTCTGTCAATTCCTCAGGACGAATGGGCGATGCAATGCCGGGATAGCGGGTGAATACGGCAAACCGGGTGAGTCGTTCTCCTTGCTTCACTAATAGCGGGATTTCCAGCCCCATTCGCTCCACGAGAGTGAGCAATTGAGCGATATCGTGCACGTACGGGAATGCTACAGCGCGCTGAATCAAGAGAGCTTTAACGGCTTTTTCTGCGGCTTGCTGTGCATTGAAGCACAGATCTTCCAGATAAATGCCCACCCTCTGTGCTCTTGCCAAGAGCAAATTGCTCTTGGCTCTATTCAGCCATTCCCGGGGATCTTCCGGCGGATAACGCTCAGGCACGGTAGATTTCCTTGCCTTCTCGCAGCGCAGGTGCAATCACCAGGCAATGCGTGTCCTTGTAGCGCTCAAGTTGTTCTGGAGTGACCAGCACGACATCGACAGCTTGTCCAACTCCGTGGAGATTGACGTAAATATCTCCCAACACACGGCCTTGGTCAAACTCACCGCCTTTCACTACGAGCAGATCCACGTCGCTGTTCGGTCCCATCTCTTCCCGTGCAGCGGACCCAAAAAGAATGATCCGCTCTGGTTGCGCTACCGTCACGACGCGTTGAATGATCTCGCCGAGTATTTCCTGAGTGACTTGGGCCATACGTGTAACTTTCCCCTCTCTTCGATCGTTCGCGTTCCTGAGCAACGAAAAGGTTCCGCCAAACTTCTTGGCCGATACTATCGCTTCTATCAGCCAGAGCAAGATCCGATGTTAAGCGAGTTCCTCCAATAGCGTCTTCGCCTCTTGCAAATCCTTCGTCTCAAATCCTTCGGTGAACCAGCCGTAAATCTCAGATAACATCCGGTGAGCTTCGTTCTTTTTGCCTTGCCGCTGCCACAAGCGGCTCACGCTCATCACCGCGCGCAACTCCAGCGACTTGGCCTGCTGCTTTCGCGCAATATCAATGGCTTTAAGAAAACACGCTTCGGCCTCGGCGTGGGGATCAGGGGTCAGGGGTCGGGGATCAGTCATTTTTGACTTTTGACTTTTGCCCTTTGACTTTTGACTTTCCTGCTGAAGCGTCAGTTCCCCCTTGAGCCGATAAAGCTCCGCTTCGTAAAAACGCTCGCCGCTTTTGTCCACCACCATCAGCGCCTCAGCGAGTGCGGCAAGCCCCTCCTCTGCCTGCCCCGCTTTCCCATAGGCCTCGGCCAGCAGGGCAAAAAAATAGGATTGATATATACTTGATCCTATGGCTTGGTGGGTGGCCAGGCCTTGGCGGATCTGGCTAATCCCCTCTTCAACCTGTCCCTGCTCAGCTCGTGCCCAGCCCTGCAGGATAGTCCCTCCCACTAACCATTGTGGAAATCCGTGCTCGCGCGCGAGGGTAATTGCTGCCTCGGCCCACTCTTGGGCCGCCTTCCCCTCCCGGCGAAGTTGATGGAGCCAGGCAGTATAGAGCAGGGCCAAGCACAGGCTAAAAGGGGAAGACCCCCCTTGGGCCAGGGTACGCGCGGCCTCGTTCTTCTGGAGCGCCTGGTCCGGATAGCCCAGATGCCACAGGGCCCTGGCTACAACGAGGAGGCCACCTACCCCCGGCTCTATGCCGTAGAGGAACACAGGGGAGCAGTGACGCTGAGCGTCATACAGAGTCAGGCTCTGCTCCATATGTACTTGGGCAGCACCGATCTCACCCAGGTGGAATAAGGTGTTTCCCAGCGCCTGATATGCCTCCACGAGCGAGGCCGGGTCTTGCCCCTTTTGGGCTAGGTCCAGGAGTTGCTCCCCCAATTCGCGCGCCACGAGACATTCGCCCCGCACATTATGAAACGTCCGTAGCCCAGAGAGGACCCGAAAGAGCTGGCGGGTCTCCCCGACCTGTTGGCATAGCTCCTGGGCGCGGGTAAAAGTAGCTTTCACTTCCGGCGAGGCAAAACCTCTGGTGGCCTGTAACGGCATGCCCAGAGTGAGGTGCAGCGTGAGTTCTTGTTGGGCGCGCGCGCGAGTGTCGGGCAATGTGTTGAGGAGATCTAAGGCGGTCGTCAGATGCGTGATCGCTTCCGCATTGGCCGAGCGTTGCACCGCTTGTTGCCCCGCACGGTGCAGGTACTCGACGGCTTTCTCCGTGTTGCCACTGCGGGTGTAGTGATGCGCCAAGTCGCTGTAATGGTCTTCTAGGTTAGCGCGGTAGAGGGTTTCCATGGCCTGCGCCGTGCGCTCATGGATGGCTTTGCGCCGTTCGATCAGCACCGAGTTGTAGGCCACTTCCTGCGTCAGCGCATGCTTGAAGATGTATTCGACTTCAGGAAGGGCGGGCTGTTCGTAGAGAAACTCTTTCCGCTGTAACGAGGCGAGGATGCGATACAATTCGTCTTCGGGTTGGGTGAGGACCTGGCGCACCAAGCTCAGCGGGAACTGTCGCCCAATGACGGCTAATTGGTGCAAGCACTCTTTCTCTTCCACCGCCAACCGATCAATGCGGGCCGCTAACACTCCTTGCACGGTGGGGGGAAGCTGTAGCGCAGTGGTAG
>JANMSE010000601.1:0-30021 GCA_031389045.1 Deltaproteobacteria bacterium
TTAATTGGCTGCACGAAAAAACCGGCATTCAGATCGCTTCCAAGGTCCGCTCTTCTCAGGGCTTGCTCGTCCATGTCTTTGGCAAAGTCGCCGCCGCTCTGCTTTTGTTGCGGCCCAACTTTTAACCCCTAATTCGCATTGTTAGGGGCATTGTATGCCCCTGCACACGGATTAAGTCTGACTGTGGCAAAAGTTTTTACTGGAGACCACCACAGTCGAGCTAATCTTTTAGAAAATGATATGAATTATATGCCTCACGATCGTGGAAGTTCATTTAGTTTTCTTGACCGCTTATACGGCACGAGATACAGGTAGGCGCTTCTTCGTTTGAAATGTTTGGAGCTGCCGGAGATAGGGAACGTTGTTGAATTGATTGAATTACGGGGAACGCGCCGGGTGCCACTGCTGGCTGGTCCAGCAATGAACAGAGCCTCACGTGCAGACAAACTATCCGTGGTGTCCGGCTGGAATGGGCGTCAAAACAGGACTCGAGAGCTGAGGAATGGATTACTCTGAGATTCGGCAATGTCTGGCCACTTGTCGTTTCACCGAGCATGCGCGCAAGGAGATGGAAGAAGAACCATTGGGGCGGATCTCGGTGGCGGAGCTGCGGCACGCTCTCAGTAGTGGCGAGATCATAGAAGAGTATCCCGACGATACACCCTACCCCAGCGCGCTGATACTGGGTCGCACAGCCGCGAACCGTCCTTTGCACGTAGTGTGCGCTCCAGTCTTGGCGGAACAGCGACTCATCATCATTACAACGTATGAACCGGACCCCGCGCGGTGGGAGGCCGATTACAAACGGAGGCAACGCTTATGAACTGCGTGATCTGCAAAAAAGGTGACGTGCGACTCGCCACACGTGATGCTGAACTCAAACTCGGCAAGGACCGCCTGCTGGTTCCCGTCCCAGCGGAGGTCTGTACCGAATGTGGTGAAGCGTATTACTCGACCGAGACGATGCAGTACCTTGAGCAAGTGCGCAACAGCTTCGAGCAACGGACGATTGCCCCACCCTCAATCGGCTCCGTGTATCAAATCTCCGAATGAGACCGCGCCGGGGGCCCCCGCCGGGTGCCACTGCTGGCTTGTCCAGCAGTGTTCAATGCGGCTCACGGGCAGACAAGCTATATATGGCATACAGACCGGCCCTGCTGGCTTCCCAGAAAATCAAAAAGCAAAAGCAAAACGTGGGAAAAGGGGTCAGGCTTGCATATTGACTTATTCTCTCGTCGGCCGGGGGGCACGGCTGGCTTCCTCTCTCAGAAAATCAAAAAGCAAAGGGCGGGAAACAGTAGCCAGTAGCCAGTAGCCAGTAGCCAGTAGGGAAAAAAACGGGGGGCGATGTTGGCTTGTCTAGCAGCGAGAACTGCATTGTTTGAGCGGCCACAGCGTGTTACAGACAAGGCAACGGATGAGGGAGATCGCCGGTGAACGGGCAAGAGGATGAATACGAAATTGCACTCGATACCCTGCGGCAACAGGTCATGGATGGAAATTTCTCCTTGCGTCCCCATGCCCTCCAACATGCCGTCAAAGAAGGATTCACCACAGCGGCGATGCTTCAGGTCGTGCTCCATGGTGGAGTGGTGGAAATGTATCGAGAAAGAAACCGCTGTCTGTTGTGGACCAATGTGAGGGTTGAGGACCTACTGCTACCGCTCCATGTCGTCTGCGAGCAGCTTCATCCAAACGCCCCTGTGGATTTTGTGACTGCCTATATTCCTTCAGATTCAGAATGGGAGACGCCGACGCGGCGACGAAAAAAATTATGAAAGGGCTTATGACGATCTGTTCCGAGTGCCAGACGCCGACAACGTTGCGGAACATTACCCTGACGTTTGACCGACATGGTATTACCGCGGCGATGTCGGGAATTCCGGCGATGGTGTGCCCGCAATGCGGACAGGAGTATGTCCCAGGAGAGATTGCTGGCGATGTGATTGACACAGTCTCCCGAACTATTGATGCGACCGAAGCCCTCTTGAAACGCACCGACCTTCACCGCAGAGAGCTGTTCCCAGACCGGACCGAACTCCCACCGGAACGTTTGGAACTGGCCCTTACTTCGGAGTGAATCTCTTCCATCGACAGCGGCTTGCTGCCCGCTTCAGAGGCACGTGCCACCCCAGCCAGCAAGGCCCGCGCGGCACGACGGCGCATTGCATCCTTGAGCAAGTCAGATAACAAATAGGGGACGCAAATAGGGGACGTTGAATGTTGTTCACCTGCTGAGGCTGCCGCGCCGGGGGCACGGCTGGGCTTCGGCAGATGCTCTCTTGGTCGCATTGGGACCCAACCTCGGAGAGCCACACACCAAAGCCTTCGGAGAAGGATTGTTCGAGCTGCGATTACAGGGGGCCGAAGGAATTGCGCGGGTGTTCTTTTGCACCCCCGCGTGAACGCCAGATTGCCGTAGCCCGTATGAAGGAGGTCAACCGTGCAAACTCATAACCAAGTCGTCAAGACACTGATGCGCCGCCCCGGAGTGCGCGCGGAAGTGGAGCGTCTGCGGCACGAAGAGTTCGCTCTGCTCGACGCGCTGCTCACGGTACGTCACGAAGCTGGACTCACGCAAGCCCAAGTGGCCGAGCGCATGGGAACCCAGGCTCCGTCAGTCGCGCGCCTAGAGCGAGCGCTCGCCACCGGCAAGCACTCGCCTTCAGTCGCCACATTGCGCAAGTACGTCAAAGCCTGCGGCAAGCGCTTGGTGCTGCAAGTGGCATAGGGAAAAGGGACAGGTCTTGCAATCCTGCACGCGGAAATAGGGGACGTTGCAGGAAAATTCGGGTTATGGGCTCCTCACCGTCGAGATAGGAAAGAAATAGGGAACGTTGCAGGGTCATTCAGCCGCGGCGGTTCTTCTTCAAGTTTCGCGCACCGCGTTGGTGACGGAGAGAAGAGAACGCGTGGTGGAGGGAACACCAACGGGGATGATGTGATCAAGATGGAAGCGATAGCCACACACCCGTTGTGGTGCGCGGCAATACTCGCACCGTCCTTGGGCGCGTTTCTCAACCACCGCGCGCACGGCAACGGCGGACCCGGAAGAGACAGGACGCGGCAGTGGCTTCTCCTCACTGTCCGACGAGTCGTTGGCGCTGCCGTGCGAGTGCCCGCGCATTACCGAGGGTCATTGCTTCTGCCTCACGCACCAAGGAGCGCAACTCCTCCAGCTCTTCAGGAGTGACCTGTCCTTCGTTGTTCTTTGTCATCAGCGTGTCGAGACGCTTCTGTTTGACCGCGGAAAAGCGCTGCAACCGCCTCCGCGATCCCTCAAACGTAATCAGGTCGGAAAGCGGGACCTCACACACTTGGCAGATCGCCCCGGCCACTCGGAGATCAAGCCGTTCAAGCGGTTGATGTTCATAGCTGAGGCGATAGAGACTCTTGAGGTTGATCCGCAGCCCTTGTTTGCCGATACGTCGATGTAACTCGGGCACACTCATCTGGCGTTCATCAAGCACTTGTTTGAGGCGAGAATAGGCGTGAGTCATCACTTTTCCCTCTTGATGGCAAATAGAGCAGAGAGGGAGAATCCGCAATATCCGCCCGCGAAATAGAGGACGTTGCATGGTAATTCAGGTTACCGGGCTTCTCTCCGTCAGCAAGGTAGCCGGATGGAACAGAGTGAAATCCGGGAGTCCTCCTGCCCTCCCCGCGTGCCGCCTCCGCCGTGCGCCCTTGCTCGCTGTCGCTCCCCTACAGCGGGGTCTGTAGGAAAAGCAAAAACCTTGGTGAATTCACCAGCCCGCTTCAAACAGCTCCTGTGTCGAGTGGGGTTTTTATGAGAATGCCGTGGTTAGGGAGAGAGGCCGTCGCACAGAGCACTCCTTGTACATCATAAGCGTCGAACACTATTGGCGACGGATCACACCTGCCCCGCTGCGTGCTCCTGGTCCACGCGCGCGCTTTTGCCTTCGCGGCATTCCTGGCAAATGCCGTAGATTTCCATCTTGTGGTTGGTCGCGACAAAACCGAACCGCTGGGCAACGGCTTCTTGGAGTTGCTCGATTTGTGGTTGGACAAACTCGACGATTCGGCCACAGCGGTCACAGATAATGTGATCGTGATGCCGTTCGGCCTCGACATGCTCAAAGCGGGCTTGCCCATCGGCGAAGTGGCGTTCCGCCGCCAGACCGCACTCCTTGAGCAGCTTCATCGTGCGGTACACGGTGGCATAGCCCACCCGTGGGTTGAGGCGACGCACCTCGTTGTAGAGTTCCTCGACACTGATATGGCGGCTGGTGGAGAAAAAGGCTTGCGCGATGTCTTCGCGTTGCGCGGTCGCCTTGAGCCCTTGTTCCTTGATCCATTGACGGAACACCACCAGCCGATCACTCACGACGCGGCCTCCCCGGCCAAGGCCCGGCGTAACACGGGAGACAGATTCTCGGTATTGAGATTACGTTGTAAAAGTTCATCAACGAGGATGTCCACTCGGTCCGGCAACGGTAGGTCACGGTCGAGAAAAACCATCTCCTGTCCGTTCACGCGACAGCCTCCACCCCGCACATGATAGCCCACCTCCCGCAAGAGCTTCTCTTCCCGGACCCGGATGCCGAGCTGCTCGGCGAGTCCTTTCAGCTCTTGCAGGAGGGCTGTCCCTCTTCCTGCTGACGGTTGTTTCTTTGCCATGCGGGCATTGTGACCAAGGCTCTAGCCCTTGTAAAGCGCCGTCCGCGCCACTTTCCGGTTCACGCTTGACAAAAATCATCAGGCAAGCAGAGTGACACAGGGTCGCGGTCAACTCTCAGCTCTCAGCCACACGGAACAACACCAACCCTAATCAGTCAGAAGGAGGCCCCATGCGAAACTTCACCGAAACAAATTTAACCGATGCCGTGCTCGCGAAACTCGACAGCGCGCCCAGTCCGCGCTTTCGTCAAGTGATGAGCAGTGTCATTCGCCATCTGCACGCGTGTGTTCGTGAAGTCGAACTCACGGAGGAAGAGTGGTTCGCGGCGATTCAATTTCTCACGGCGGTCGGAAAAAAGTGTGACGACAAACGACAAGAGTTTATCCTCCTGTCCGATACCTTGGGAGCGTCGATGCTGGTGGATACGATCAACCACCACACGCCGGCGGGCGCGACGGAATCCACCGTCCTTGGACCATTCCATGTGCCCGGCGCGCCAGAGGTCGAGAATGGCGCGAATGTCGCCGCTGGATTTCCTGGTGAACCCGCGCTGTTCTCTGGACATGTGTTGACGATGGAGGGCAAACCCATTGCCGGTGCTCAACTTGATGTGTGGCAGGCGGATGCCGAGGGCTTGTACGATGTCCAGCGCGCGAACCTGAACGGCAAACAGTTGCGCGGGATCGTCCGCACCAACGCGCAAGGCAAGTTTTGGTTCTGGACTGTGCGACCGACAGCGTATCCAGTGCCCACTGACGGGCCGGTTGGGCAGATGCTGCTCAACATGGGACGACATCCGTATCGACCCGCGCACATCCATGCGTTGGTCACGGCTCCAGGCTATGAACCCTTGACGACGCATGTCTTCGCCGAAGGAGACCAGTATCTGGATTCGGACGCGGTCTTTGGGGTGAAGGACTCTCTCGTTGTGAAGTTCACGCGGCACGAGCCGGGCACCGCGTCGGATGGGACGGAGATGAAGCAACCGTATTTCACGGTCGCGTATGATTTTGGCTTACCGGCTGTGGGAAAATAAAGGAACAGATCACTCAATCCCCCTCACCCTAGCCCTCTCCCAGCCGGGAGAGGGAACCAAGACACGCGAACTTCAGGCTCTTGCTCTAGGGCGAGAAAGTTGAGTGTTCAAATGCGCAACGCGCACGGTGCGGACTTTGGACCTTGGACCTTGGACTTTAGACCTTGGACCTTGGCTTTACGCTTGCTGCACGGCGCTGAGCTTCCACGCATTCGGTCCGACGGGGCGGCTGAACGTCCAGTATTCTTCAAACCGCACGCTGTCGGAATCGCTGCCGCTCACCACGGCCCCGCTCTTCTCGTCAACCGTGTAGTCGAGCAGATCAGCATGAAACCGCACGGTGATGTAGTCCTCTCCACTCTCGGTCCACACTTCGCTGATCTCGCTGTCGCGCAGCGCGATGTTGTCCATGCGATTGCGTTGGCCACGTGTCTTGAGTTGGGCGACTTCTTCTTCCCAAGTCCGCATGAGCTGGTCACCGCAGAATGACCGTAATCCGACCATGTCCTGCTTGTTCCACGCGCCTTGTACCTTGAAGAAAAGGTCTTGCGCGGTTTTGAGAAACTGGTCGGCATGAAAACTCGGATCCATCGCTGTCAGCGAGCGATAATCCATCCCACCGATCGACTCCGATTCTTGAAATGGTGGGGTCCGATCATACTGTAGCGGAGTTGGGGCCTGATTCCGCGACTCACGATACGGCATTGAAGCATTGTTCCCCGCCAGCGCGGGCTTGGGCGCCATGAACTTCCGATAAAGGAAGTACCCAAGACCAGCCAACAGAAGAATTTCAAACAAGCCGAACCCGCTACTGCCAAGACCACCAGGGCCACCGGCGGCATTGGCGAGCCCGGAGAACAGCATCGAACCAAGGAAGCCACCAAGCACCGCCGTGCCGAGCCCGCGCATGAACCCACCCGACTGCATTCCGCCCATTGGACTTGCGGGCTGCGCGGACGGCGTGGCGTCTCTTCGTTGCTGAGAGGATTGGCCGAATTGGCTTGGTGCCTGACCGCTCCGCGACCCGCGGAACCCGCCGGAACGTCCCCCGCCAGCGCGGGCGTCGGCCTCGGTTTCTAGCACCACTTGCGACACCCCGATGGCGGCAAATACGCTCAGGGCTGTGACGACCACTATTTTTCCAAAACTTCGCATAAAGATTTCCTCCTTCTCTGTCGCTGAAGTAGTGAAAGGCTAGTCGTCATTGAGAGGCGCGTCAATCATACCGCCCCGTCGCATTGTGACTTACACAAACTGCGGCATCACCTTCGTCACGAACCGATCCAGCGACCGCCGGGAATCAGCCTGACTGAGCCCGCCCCAGGCGAACGAAAGCACGAGATAGTTACAGCCACTCTGCTCGAAGAAGCGCCCGACTTCGTCACGCACCTCTTCGACTGATCCGACAATCGCAACGTCATGCTGGCGAGCGACCGTCAGGTCCGGCGTGAACCCGTAATCAGGCACCGTGCGGAAGTCGCGCCACAGCTTGGTGATGTTGTGGTAGAACGTGGCGTACGCCGGACTCGCGATCTGCTCGATTTCGCGGTCGTCGCCCGCGACGTAACAATGGCGAATCGCACCTATCGTCGGCTCGGTGATGTGCGGATTGAGGTCTTCGGCTTTCCCCTTATGTAGTGCGACCTCTTCGCGGAACGCCGCTGTCAAATCTTTGAGCACGGGAATGGGACCACCGCTCACCATCTGCATGCCCCGGCGGGCGGCGAACATCAGACTGGCTGGCGAGGTGACGCCATACCAGAAGGGAGGATTCGGTTGTTGCCGTGGGCGCAATTCCATCGGCACGCTGTCGAACCGATAGTGTTTGCCACGATGCGCGAGACGCTCGTTCCGCAATCCCGCCACGATCACATCAAGCGCTTCCTCGAATATCTCAGGCGCATCCATGAAGGAGATGCCGTAGTACGCCAGCTCAAATGGTGACACCCCGCGACCAACTCCCACTTCGAGGCGACCCTCGCTGATGTGATCCAACATGCAAATTTCGCTGAGGAGCCGCAACGGATTATACAGCGGCAACAAATAGACGAGTGGCCCAAGGTGGATACGCCGTGTGCATTGCGCGGCGGCGGCGAGGAACAATCCTGGTGAAGGGGCCATGCCCAGCGGTGTCGCGTGATGCTCGGCCACGTGGTAGCCAAAGAATCCCGCCGTATCGTATTCCTTGATTAACTCGAAGCGCCCCGCGAAGAGGTCGTCCACCGCGTCTCCGCGTCGCTCAATATGGTCAAAAACGCCAAACCGATTCCTGTTCATCACAAGCTCCTTCTTCGTGTATCCGCTGCAATTCGCGCTAGACTTTCACGTTTCGATATGTCACTTGAATGGCGGCCTCGCAAGAGTACCGCAGCACGAAAAAAGGAGCTACCACTATGAGTGCAACCCCCAAAGTCGCCATTATCACCGGCGCGGGCACGGGAGTCGGCAAAGCCGCCGCGCTCGCCTTGCTCAAGGATGGCTATGCCGTGACACTGGCCGGGCGTCGGCCCGCGCCGCTCGAACACGTTGTTTCATCATCCGGTGTGACCGGAAACCGGACGCTCATCGTCCCAACTGATGTGCGTGACCCCGCCGCTGTACGCGCGCTCTTTACCCGCACGCAAGAGACCTTTGGTCGCCTTGATGTCCTGTTCAACAATGCCGGCGTGGGCGCGCCTGGCATCCCGCTTGAAGATTTGAGTTTCGAGCAATGGAAAACGGTGGTCGATATCAACTTGACCGGCGTGTTCCTGTGCACGCAGGAAGCCTTCAAGCTGATGAAAGCGCAAAATCCACAAGGTGGACGCATTATCAACAACGGATCGATTTCCGCCCATACCCCGCGCCCGAACTCGGCTCCCTACACCGCCACCAAGCATGCGCTCACCGGACTCACCAAAGCGACCGCGTTGGATGGGCGCAAGTACAACATCGCGTGTGGGCAGATTGATATTGGCAACGCGGCCACTGAGCTGACCGCGCGCATGAGCCAAGGCGTGCCGCAGGCGAATGGCCAAATCGCCGCTGAGCCGGTGATGGATGTGGAGCACGTCGCTAATGCCGTACTCTACATGGCCAATCTGCCGCTGGAGGCCAACGTGCTGACGATGACGGTGATGGCGACCACAATGCCTTTTGTGGGACGGGGGTAATTGGCCGCGCGCAGTTCTCGGCTCACCCCACCCGTTCAGCCCACCACGCCCGCAGACGGTCCGGTAAACTCTGCGTCACAGGCTCGATCCTCACTGACCGCAGAGTATACCGCGCTGGCACATCGAGTGGCGTCGTCATAAAGAGAATACTCGCGGATTCTCTCAGGTCTTGTGGATCAGTCGTCGGGGCAAGCTTCGGCAATGACAGAGAAATAGTCTGCCATTCCCCAATCACAGGGCGGACTGGCGTATTCACGATTGGTTCCGCTATCGATGCCTTCCCCCACGCCCGCGGCGGCCGTCCTTGGAGGTCCGCCAGCGCATCAATACGAAGGTCGAGTTGAATACGAACCCCCTCCTCATACGGCGCACGCAGGATCGGCAGAAAGAACACGCGTTTCTCCGGGCCTTCGGCCTGATCGCATTCCGGACTCCTCACTGGTTGTACGGACGCAGTCCCAGTCTCCTCATCTGGAGCAATCGTGACACACGTCCCCCGAAACCATTGGTTCAGCGCCTTTCCTGGCCACATGCCCAGACTCCCCGCGTCATGCGCGCGGCGCGACTCCCATTGGTGCGCGACAAAGGACAGATAGGTCTCAATTTTTCGTGTCACTGCTTCCGTCATCACTGGGCTCACTTGGAGTTCTGCTTGCTCAGTAGGATCAACCTTGAGATCGTAGCCAAGGATCGGCCCCCCAAGGACACGTCGCATATATTTTTTTTCCGCCGCCTCTACGATACCAACAGCACCGCCAGCAACGGAGTTCACCATAAGAACAAAGTCTCGCCCAGGCTCCGCCATGCCTCCCATGTTCCTCCCGACCCAGCTCTGAGGAACGGGAAGACCCAATTGTTCGAGGATCGTTGCCGAAATATCGACTGGCTGAAAAAGTCGCATATCATGCTTCCCGCCCGCCACTCCAGGAATAAACATGAGGACCGGAATGCGCACGCTGGGTTCATAAACAGAGAAACCATGTCCCCATTCCCCGGCCTTTTCTTCCGGAAAGATTTGGCCGTGGTCGCCCAACACGATAACGAGCGTATCCGTGAGGCGTCCGTCTCGTTCCAGTTGCTGGGTGAACGCCTCGACCTTTTGCGCGACCGAGTGATGACACCCCAGATACTGTTCGCGTGGAGACGCTGACAGTGGTCCGGCCACGTAGTCATACGGCATGTGACACTCCGCAGTCCACGCCATGATGAATTGGGGCTGCTGGTGACGGGCGCCGTGCTCAAGCTTTTCCGAGACTCGGTTGAGGACTGTCGCGACATCGCCCTGTCCCCACGTCAACTGCTGTCCGCCAGACACCAGTTCAACCTGGTCAACCCCCGCGGCTTTCAGGACAACTTCATAGTTGTCGTATGTCGGGTTCATCGCGGAGTAGTACGTTGTCTCATAGCCTCGCTCACCAAGAAGGCGTGGAAGCGGCGACATCTGCTCGACCGCGTATTTGTCAATCGACCATGCCGCGGTGACTTGCGTTAGCGAGGGGTAGAGCCCAAAAAGTAAGGCCTCCAGGGTTTTGACCGAGCGGGGATCGTGCGCATACACGCGATCAAAATGCACGGCTTGGGGAAACCCGCAGTCGAACAGTGAACCGGCTTGCCAGCGAATCGACTCCAGCACTAGGAACACCACATGGGGTTTTGGCTTTGTCAGGAGAGTCTGACTTTCCAGGCTTCGGCGCGGAGGCGGCTGCAAGACGGCAAGGGTGGCGGGATCGAGTGATGCGCGCAAGAATGCAGGTGGCGGCTGCTCATTGAAGAGAGGAGCGACAAGCGCGAGCTGCGTTGTTGGGGTTGGCGCATGCCAAGTGCCAAGAAGACCGATGGCTCCGAGCCCCACGAAAACATGCCGCCATCTTCTGGGGTACCCCCACCGCTGGCGCGCTCCACTCTTGGCGAAGAGATACAGGCCGTGCCCCACTCCCCAAAGGATTGGGACACCTGCCGCGAACGCCAGGAGTTGCATAAGCACTGCTGGTGAGGCCGTGGCGGTGTGGAGCATGGCGGGTTCTGAGATCAGCCTGCCCAACATCTGATACGAAAACGGCACGCCCGCGACAAGCCACACCCCAATCACCAACCACGAAAGCAGCACTAGCATAGCGGTTCCCCACACAAGCCCAGAACGAAGCCAGCGGTGGGCGGAGCATTGTGGGAGCATCCCACTCACGAGCGCGGCCACGGCGATTTCAGGAATGAGCGCGAACACATCCGCGCGTTGCGGATCTCGTCCGTGAACCCAGAAGAGGCCCAAGAGCAGCAGCGCTTTCTGCGCTGGGAGTGTCCATACCAGCGCTACCATAAGGTGATTCGTACTTTTTGCGTAGGCAATCGAGCCATCGTGGTTCACTTCAGCTCCGACGAGGGAGGAATGTAATAGAGATGGAAAGTGCCGGCAACGTAGCCATGATCCTTCCCTAAACTCCGCACGGTATCAGCGTATCGTTTCCAGGGCGCTCCGGTCTGAATCAGAGAATGGTAATTATGGACCTGGTCGCTGTGCGCTTTTTCCACGGCGGGAAAAAATTTCTCGATGAAGACATTCACGGCGTGCCATCCGGGACGCGGGGGATTCGTCGGATCAACCATGATCGCTCCCGGCAGATACGCCGTGAGTTCCGCCTCCGTCAGGAGAGGAAACGCGACGTGGAACGGATCGCGTTGATACCGTCTCCGCACGTCATCAAGCGCGAGGAAGTTCTGTTTGTATTCACAGTCAGCGATGGCGGCGCAGCGCGTGGGATTGCGATCTCCCAACCACCAGGTGTTGGTCGCGGACATCCATATCGGCTGTAGCACCACGGCTTCAAGGAGCAAACTTCCGACCACGAAACAAGAAGTAGACCGTCGGCGAGCTGCCCAACATACTGCCGGTAAATACAGCACCGGCAGTATGGGTAACAGGTGACGAATGCCCATGTTGTAGCTCGTCAACAGCGCCATGCCGAGGTATACAGCGGCCGTCAGCACAAGCAACGCGGTCATTTTCCTCTTGTGCGAGTGTTCGTGTGTCGTATGAGCGGCCTGAGCGGAGCGTCGCCACGCAAGGAGGGAACAGCCGCTGGCGAAAAGAATCGTCACCGGAGTACGGATGAGGAGCAGCAGAGGAAAGAACCACCACCATCCGTGAGAAGAGACGAGACCGAACGCATGCGAGGTCCACACGCCCATGCGGTTCTGAATCGCCAGCCCGATTACACCGGTACTCCATTGCGCGAGCAGCGGATCAATTTCCTCAAGACGTAGGAGCATCGACTCATAGGGGCGCATTTCCTCATCCACCTGCAAGAGCGTTCGACTCTGACAGTAGCGACTGATGGTCTCGCGTCCGACCACGGCATCATAATGCCAATTCGCGACCTTGTAGGTGCTGTAGAGGATGAGCAGCGCCACCGCGAAAACAACGCCACCCAAAACCCAGCGACGCACACGAAGAGCATGCGGGTCGCGCGCCATGAGGAGGACAAAGCCGATCGATGGGAGAAGGAGTAGCCCGGAGAACTTGGTCGCGATGGCGATCCCGAACCCAAGCCCCAGGAAGCCGGCACGCGCGAAGGTTGGCTGGCGTAGAAAACGGATCGCCGCCACCAACGTCAAGACGTAGCCAAGACTCACGGCGGCATCGGTTTGGGTGATCGCCAAATAGGGAATGACCTGGAAGGAAAAAGCGAGACTCAAGGCCAGGAGGAGTCCGACTCGTGCGGTCGCCACTTCTCGACCAAGCAAGAAACACCCAATGAGAAAGGGAATAGCGACCGTCACGAGCAGGAGAGCGCGGCTCGCGAGGCGGACAAAGGTCGCCTGCGTACGGTTGAGAAATATCAGTTGCGTGGGATCGGCATCTGGGCCGCTGAAGCGAACCAGGGGCAAGGCCGCGAGCATTTTGACCAGCGGTGGATGCTCCAGGTTCAGGGTATTGGTGCCGTCGCGAACGGCGCGATACCCAGCCAAAAGAAAAAACGGCTCATCCGCGACAAACGACTGTCGCGCAATCGCCGTCAGTTGCAGCGCCAACGCGATGAGAATAGCGAACACACTACCAGAGATGAACAGCCAATCGCTCACGGTTTGTTGCCGCACGAAAACGACCTCTCGAGACAATGCCGATCGTAGATACCCTGGGTGGCTTAGTCGAAATTGTCAGAAACCGCAAGGCGAAAGACACCTCCCGGCTTTCACGGCTCGGCATCCTGGGGCTTTCGTTGACAGTCGCTAGGGCGCGCAGCTACATTCCGGGGTAATGTCTTCACCCCTCGCTTCAGCGGATCCAGCCCCGCGTCGCCAATTTTCTTACGCTCTCCGAGCGTTACGACACCGCAATTTCCGTCTGTTCTTTATCGGCCAGTTCATCTCGCGCACAGGCTACTGGATGCAAGGCATGGCTCTGGGATGGCTCGTGTACCGACTGTCGGACTCCCCATTTATGTTGGGACTGTCCTCGTTCGTCGGACAAATCCCAGCGGTGATTCTGGGTCTCTTCGCTGGAGTCGTCGCCGATCGCTTCAGCCGTTACAAAGTGTGTCTCTGCACCCAGGTGTTGTTTATGCTGCAAGCCCTGACCTTGGGCGCACTAACCTTGAGTGGGGCCGTCGCTGTGTGGCAGGTCATGTCTCTCGCGTTGCTTGCTGGAGTGCTGCTGACCTTCGAGATGCCGGCACGACAAACCTTTTTGCAAGAAATCGTCCCGAAGGAAGATTTGACCAGCGCCATCGCCTTGAACTCGGCGTTGGTGAATGCCGCGCGGATTCTCGGTCCAGCTCTTGCCGGTTTACTGGTCGCCTCCTTTGGTGAAGGTGCGTGTTTCACGATCAACGGGCTCTGTTACCTGGCCATTATCGGCGGGTTCTGGGCGATGCGCTTGCCCAAAGAAACGCCACCACCTCCGCCCACGGCATCAACCTGGGCTTTTATCCGCGAGGGGGTCACCTACGCGGTCCACACTCCGGCGATTCGCTTGCTCTTACTCTTGATCGCGCTCCTGAGTTTGCTCACCACTCCCTACACGGTGCTCATGCCCATCTTCGCGAAAGACATTTTGCATGGAGGTCCCAGCGCGATGGGCACGCTCATGGGCGCGGCGGGCGCGGGCGCGGTGGTGGGAGTCTATTTTCTGGCGCGGCAGCGTAACACCAAAAATCTTGGACGATTTATTACCTTCGCCCTCTTACGCTTAGCCGTGGGACTGATTCTCTTTTCGTGCTCGCGCAACTTCTGGCTCTCGCTCCTGCTGTTACCGTTGGTGGGCTCTGGGTTCATGGTCCCGATGTCATCCGCGAACACGTTGTTACAAACACTCACCCCAGCACCCCTGCAAGGGCGCGTCATGAGTCTCTTTCTTATGATGTTCATGGGCGCCCCTCCCATTGGCAGCTTGCTGGCCGGAGTGCTCGCGCCACATATTGGCGCGCCGCTCACCGTCGGGATAACTGGCGTTGCTTGCCTGGGAGCAGCGGGATGGTTTTGGCTGCAAGTGCCGTTGCTGGAGCAGGCGACCTCCGCCCAAGAAGAGCGGGACGAACAAGCAACGCTCCGGGCCGCCTCGGCGGCCCGGAGCTAGGTGGTAGGTGGGATGTCAGTGTTCAGCGTTCAGTCGTGAGCCGGGCGGGACCACATAACGGGTTGTTGCCCACCGCTGACACGAGCCAACGCCTCACCGACCAATCGGACAAAATGCGGCTTCCCCAACCTGCGCACGGGTGGCATCGTCCACATCCGTGCGAAAGGTGGCATGCACGCGATTGACCAAAGCCGAGAGGGCCACGGTCATGCACAATTCCAGCAGTTCTTCGCGGGGAAACCGAGCTTCGAGTTCCGCGTATAAAGCATCACTCACCCGATTCTCCCGCGTCAACACCTCGGAGTACCGCAGCACCAGGCGATCCGTCGCATCAAACGAAGGACACGTGTCTGGGTCCGCCATCGCCGCCATCTCGTCATCCGTCAATCCGACGCTCCGACCGAGCATCACGTGAGTCGGTACTCAATAATGACAGGAATTGACTTGCGAGGCTCGCAGATACGCGAGTTCGCGCAGGCGTGGAGACAGGCGGGGATTGTGATAAAGCGCCCCGCCTATGCTGGTCAGTCCGGCCAGGAGCCCAGCATGATTCCCGAACAGTTTCATCACGTTGAGCACCGGCGCGTCGGCACCGGCAAACCTCGTATAGAGCGCTCGGACCTCTTCCGAAGCCTGTTCAGGTTCAACTAATGGGATACGTGGCATGGTGTCTCCAATTCCGAGATAGCTGTTTACGCTGCCGCCTGCGCCGGGTTCATCAGCGCGCAGGCTTCATTGATCCAGGTAATGCTCGACATCTCATCCTGCACCAACGAGCGAAGCAGCTCCTTGCTCTGTTGATCGTCTTTAATTTGATCAATGACATCCGTGATAAAGCTCAGGACTTTGGCCGGGTTATCGAGCCGCTCGGTCGCCACCAACAGCTTCTGGGCGTCTGTTTTGTCTTTCGTCGCGTATGTGGCTAACTCCTTCTCCCGGCGCTCGGCGGGGACGGTGCACTGTGGCACCCCGCCAAGTTCACGCAGCCGCGCTTCGAGCACCTGGGCGTGGTAGGCTTCGCGATTTTGCACCGCGCGTAGTCCGCCTTTCACGCACGCTTGATCGCTCACCGCAATCCAGTCGTTCAGATACTCCGCCGCGAAAGTCTCCCCGCACCGGAATTCATCCAAGAGGTGCATAATCATCTCGCGTTCGGTCGCGTGCGACTTGCCGTTAAACAGGTACTGCCCCGTGCCGTTCCCCATTCCCACTTCCCGCATTTGCGCCTCGAACAGTTCGTCCGTGATGAGTCCTTTGCGATATGCCTTCAGTAGTTGCCGAGCCTCGAAATCCGCTGTTGCCATGATGGTCTCCTTCTTGTCGTCAGTTTATTGTTGTTGGGTCCGTCGTCACTGTTACGTCGATTGATGTCTTCTTTCCGCGGTAGAGTCCTCCTTCCTTAATCCTGGGAAATAGATTCCTAGGATACTATTGGGCGAGAGAGAGCACGCCTTACATTTTCATCAGCAACTCGATCAGTGTCTTGCTGTCCTTCTCCGAGAGTCTGACGTTATGACCGGTAATCCGCTGGTCCGCCTGACCGTGCAATTGTCGTCCCTTCTCTGTCAGGGAGATATAGACCACTCGTTGATCGTCTACTTGTCGTTCCTTACGCACCAAACCTTTATCCACCATTTTGTTCAGCATGCGAGAGACATTGGGACTGTCATCAATCAGTGTCTTGCGCAGATCGTTAACGGTCATCTTGTCCGTCGTGGCGGTATCCAGGTAGTGCAACACGCCTAACTGTTCGCGGCTCACATCCAGGTCTTTCAGTTGCCGCTCGACAAAATTCGAGATCTCTTGCGCCGTACATCCAACCAGCACCGCGGCTTTATCGCGGAGAGAAAAATTCGCTTCGTAAACTTTCTGCTTATTCGCCACAACTTCTCGATTGTCAGAGAGAGATCTCAGTATTTATTTGCCAGGGAGATATATTCCAAGGATAGTATTAAACGCATGGAGCAATCATGTCAAGAGTCAAGGAGTCATTGTTGTTCCGCGCATAGTTTCCCGATCCCCAAGGCGAACGCGGCGCCCAGGGAGGGACCGGATAAACTGGTGAGGGGTTTATTGTCGCGTCGCTGGAGTCGCCAGCGCACGTCGTGATGGTGGTCCGCGAAACCCGTTTGCGCAAGCGCGGCACGCGCGTTGTCTTCCGCCTGGCGAAAGTCCTCATCACGCAGGAAAGCAAGCTCTGGCGCGGGGTAGAATTCTCCACTGCCGGACGGTAGCAGTTCCAACGTGAGGGTCGCCACCACTCCTTCGTTTCGGGCCGTATCCACCAGCAACACAGTCATGCTCAGGTCTCGTTCCGCTTGTCGGAGTGGTTGTCCCGTAAGCGCCAAGCTCAAGTCGCGACACAATCCCGATGGTGTCAGGACGGGGGGAGGAACGTTCGCGTCACAGGCAGCAAGGCTACACGTGAGATGCGTATGGACCATCTGGGCCGCTTGCGGGCCGTTGAACTGAAGAATGGCGTGTGGTGTCGCCTGCGTGTCATCTAACCAGGTCGTGATCGTCGCGCGATCCTGCTGCTGAACGGCGGTGCGACAGGCCAGAAACCAACCGCCGCGCGCGAGGGTACGCCACAATGCGCGTTTATCCGATTCGCGGGCGGCTTTGCTCCACGCGTCAAGGATATCCTCAAACGTTTCCATCAGCTCCCAGAATCTCAAACTCAAGCTCATACGGCCCTTGGAACTCTGTTCGTGAACCGATGGAACACCACGCCTCCCATTTGCCCGGGACTCGCGTTGGTTCAAGGGTCAACTCGCGATTGTATCGTAGCTGCTGACTCGTGGGATCAACTAAAGAGAAAACGAGCACGGCACCAGACAACCGTTCGACGCTGGTCTCGAAGGCGACTTGGACATCGCCTTCTTCCTCCGCTTCGATACTCCACAATATGCTGCCGTCTTCACTCTCACCCCGCCAGACCTGACGCTCTTCGTGTTCGTCCGCGCTCTGAGCCGCAAGCCGGTCAGGTTCCACCGAGAGCACCGAGGCTCGGCGGGTGGGTTTGAGGCGCAGAGTAAGGCGGTAGTCTCCCGGAGACAATTGCGGCACGAACGCCTGGCCACGGGCATTGAGACGTGTCAAGGCGTGGATGCCACCGTGGCTGTCTTCGGAAGCAATGTGTATTGGTAGACGGTCCCAAGCCACGCGCCGATGCCCAAAGGCAAGACACGAGAGCTGGACACAAAAGGTGCGCGTATCCGCGTTCCAGCGGGGATCGGCGCTAATGGCCACGTGCCGTCCTTCCGCGTACGCACCCTGGCGATGGGAAAAGCGCATCCGTCGCGACAGTTGTGCCGCTTCCTCGAGAGCGATGTGGCCTTGAGAAGATTCGGTGTTATTCGGCATCGGTAGACTCCTCGTCTGACGTACTCGTCAGTTCCTCATTGACTGTGCCCCATGCTTCGTCGCGTGCTTCTTGCCGTAACTCCTCCAAGGAGGCACCGCTATGAAACGTGCGCACCCAGAGCACGATCGGATTTTGCGGGAGGCCACTAATCTCTGGGGCATGCGGCGTAGCACCCGCCAAGGGACACCACGACGCTAACGCGACTGGGTGCGCGCAATGTGGACAAGCGGCAAGCTGCCGCCGGGCGCGTTCCAGCTTCCGGGCACGCTGAAGCAACGTTTCCGTGTCTCCCCACATCGTCTGGAGTTGTGTTCTTGAAAACAGCGGCTGCGCACAGTGCCGGCATTGCGCTCGCGTAATCACGTCCTCCACGCGCAGGTCGAAAAGGTTCTTACAGACCGGGCAGCGACAACGGTGGGCCTGCTCGTAAATCGCCGGGTCAACATCCACAAGAATCAAGCGGTCCGCTAGCTCTTTCCGCTCACGAGTGGGATCGAACACGGATCGGCAGTGCGGACAACGGTCTCCTTCGTAGGAACCGCCACAATCAACGGTCGCACACACTTTATACTCAACTGGCGCCAGGCGAAGTCGCATTAGACCGGCCCCTCTTGCGCCAGCAAGGGGAAATAACATCCTTGCACGAAGGCGCCGGTTTTCAGACTCGCTTGTGGCCCCTTCACCGCCGAGGCGACGTAGTCCCAGAGGGTAATGGTGGCGTCTCTTTTGCCTGTTTCTTCATTCATATCGGTTTTGCGCACCGCCTGCGCGGGATTCCAACTCTCCAGGCGATGCCGCTCCACACAATGTGTAGTGCCGCAAGTACACTCCCACAGCGCGAGCCCCAGGGGTCCTGGGATGAGGGCCTCTTTTCCCACCTTGATCCGTCCCTGTTGGCTGAGTTCGCCAACCAGGGTCTTGATGATGACATCCTCGTCTCGCGCCAGCAGCAACACCATCGCGCTCGACGGTAAAGCGAAGGACTCGTCCGTGGAAAGTCGTAGCTCGCCGCCGTGGTCCAGCATGGTCCACACGGCTTTTGCTCCTGGAGGGATCAGCGTTTCGTAGTCTCGGGTTTCGGTCACGACCTCCGTTCCTTCGGCGGTACATTCTAGCGTAAGGGTCGCGTCTTCCGGGAGAGACAATTGATGCTCCGGCCGGACAAGCCGACTGGCCAACATCCAAGCGTCGGACCATATCGCCGTGTCCTCAGTGAACCCTTCGGTCAGTGGACGACTGCGATCCTGGGGAAAGCCCACCACATGCTCAGCCAGCCAACGGTTGGCCTGCGCGACTGCTGGTTCGAGGGCGCGAACGAGGCCACGCATGGCTCCTGGCCAACGGTGTTCCCACCCCCCAGTGCCAATCTGTACCTCGCGCCATTTGCCACACCCATAGGCGATCGCGAATTCCATGACGCGCTCGTGCCGGGCGTGCTCGTCGAGAACCATCTGTCGGAGGAGGTCTTGTAACTCTTGCCGGATTGACAGGGGAGGAGGACCCGCGGACCGCGGTCCTAACCAACTGAGCACGACGGTGATGCACAACTCTTCTTCTATCGTGGCGAGTCCCTGTGCACGCGCCTGTTGCACTAAGCGTGTGAGGTGCACCGGATTGCCGAGATCAAAGGTTCGACCCTCGCCACTGTCGAGCAGAGCCTCCACCGCGTTTTGCACGAGCACCACTTCAGCTTCTGTCATGCCTTTCACCTGCGAGTCCGTATCGTTGCCGCGCGGCTGGAGGTTGTCAACGACCACGGCTTCCTTGCTCTCGCCCCACTCCACACAAGGCAACTGCGGTCACTACACGGGAAATAACTGGCAGGCGGTTATCAGCTACGTAGGGTGGGTCGAGACTACACACTGGCGAAAAGGAATCGAGATGCAACAGACGAAGACTGTTTTCTTGTCGGACAGATGGAGACAACATTGGCGATATGGGTTCATCGGCTGCCTCCTAGCGGTCCTCGCCGTGAACACAAGGTACGCGACAAATAGCTGGGCAGCGGCGGACCGACCACAAAGTGCGAAGACAACCACCGTCTTCAGTGGACTCCAGTTACACAATGGGCTGCTGACCGCCCACGTCAGGACAACTCCGCTTCCTCAGGTGCTGAGCGAAGTGAGCCGCCTGAGCGGTGCAAAAGTCGTATGGCTTGGCCAACCGGACCCGCGTCAGGTGTCGGTGACCTTCACCGCCTTACCTATCGCCGAAGCAATACCGCGCGTGTTGGGGGGAAACAACTTCTTGTTGGTGTACGCCTCAACCGAGGACAAAGCCCGCCTGAAGGAAATTTGGATTGCGACACGACCCTCCCCTACGCAAACCGGGATTTCTCCGACCTTGGAGTCCGCACCAATGACTGAGGGGATTAACGTCAACGAGGGCGCTTTCGAACTCCCACAAGAATTCGCCCCAATCCCTGACGAAGAGACTGCCACCGAGGTCGAAGCCGAAATTGGCGGAATGCTGGAGTCGCAACTGGATACCGCTTTGCATGACGCTGATCGAGATCGTCGTATTGAGGCAATTGGATTTCTCGGCGGACTTGTTGAACAGGATGCAAGAATTCGCCCCGTGCTACAGCAGCTTTCCACCAGCGAACATGATCCCCAGGTCCGCACCGCGGCGACTGAGATGTTGGCGGAAGCAGAGGAATAGCCGAACGCATCCTGTCTTCACGACCTATGGTGCACGCATACCGATCAACTCCGGGCACTACACACAAGACAAAAGAGAAAAGGAGGACCTCGCGACATACGAATACAACAAGCAACCCGGCGGCAATGGAGCGGGACTTGTCCCACGGGACTCGGCCCACGGTCAACAATCTAACCACTTCGCTAGTAAGGGGGAAACGATCATGAATACGCGTTCAATACTACTGTCCTTGATGCTTTCCGCGACTCCTGTGGTGTCCGCCAGTCAAGCGCTCGCCGTCGTGCCGCCAGTCGATGGCAAAGGGGTTGGCGCCGTGGCTCGTTGTTGGGCCGCAACTCCAACAAGCCCGACGACAGCGCTGGCGGTTCTGCACTTTGATAAAATCATCTTCATAATTGGCCAGGGTCAGCTCGCTCCTATTACCGCCGCTGATTTCGCCGCACTTAACGCTATCCCACGTCTCACCGAACTCGACATCAAGATCAAAGACGATCCCAAGACGGTCGCCGATCTCAAAGGCAAGGTGCTGACTTTCATGGGGGCCGCGCCCACCGCTGCAAATCGTGCCCTGATTCGGATCATTGATGTCGAATATGCGGTCATTTGTGGTCAGTAGACAGAGCAGAAACTCTTGTCCCAAGATCAACACTTCACTTTATAAAAGGAGATTTTCGATGAATACGGCATTTGTACAAAGTGTTCGGTTGTGGATGAACGGTAAAAACTGGAGAAAAATGGTATTAGCGGCAGCGCTTCCTGCCTCGTTGGCACTCGGAGCTAGCTCCGCCTTGGCCCAGGTCGGTGGCAATGACACGAATGTCAACATCTTAATCCCAGCAGGAGGATGCATCACACTGAACCAGAAAATTGTCCCACTCGCCACCTTCCCGCGCTACTGCGCGGTGACCGGAAGCGCGGATGTCGCCCACCCGAATGGCAATAATGGCTTCTACACTTTTAACCTGACGCTTGATCAGCCTGTGGCCACAGCCTGCAATCCGCTTGATGGCGGAAAAGAACGCACGGTCCTGTTCCAAGATGTCGTGGTTGGCGGCGCGATTGTTCCAGATAATCGTATTAAGGAAGTCACGAGCACCGGATTTTTTACCCTGCCAGCGGGAGCCGCCCATATCATCCGGTGGACCGGACGAGCCACTGGAGCCCCCGCGACCACAGTGCTCGACCGATCTCTGAGCGTGGTCTGCTCTAGCGCACTGATCCCCTAGCCCCTTGGTACTGACCTGATCGTGAAGGCCGCTCGTAGGTGAGGACGGTGCTATTGACCCAAAAAGTCGAGAATGACACAACAATCGGGACGCGATTTTTCACGTCCCGATTTGCATAACACCACCGAGCCTGGGTATCATCGACTACTAGGAGATATTGTTATGATTTTTTCACGTCCACTCCCCTCTCTTTTTTTCCTTGCTTTCTTATCAACCGGAGTGTTCCTGTGCGGCCTGCCAGAAAGCGGCTGGGCCCAAGATGCGGATGCCGACGGCATTCTGGACGCGACAGAAGCGAGTATCGGTAGTAATCGACTGCGGAAAGACGTTTTTGTCCAGTGCAATTACATGCAGATCGATTTCAACGCCGATGGGGATGGTCTCGACCGCGGCGAACACAGTCACCGCATGAGCACGACGACTGTGCAACAACTGACCCAGATATTTTCCAGCGCACCGGTTCTCAATCCCGGTCTCGGGTGTCAAGGCGGACCGCAAAACGGCCGCGCGTGCAGTTCGAACGCTACCTGTGGGGGCTTTCCGTGCTCTCATACCGGCATTACCCTCCATATTGAACAAACCCCGCTCAAATTCCCGCAACCCCCGCCCCAACTCGAGCAACGGTTTCTCGATTTCACCAGCCGCAAAGGCGGGCCGAATTTTTTTGATCTCAAGGCCATCAACTTCAATTTCGCGACGCGCTCCTCCTATTACCGCTATTGCATCCTGGCTCATGACGCGGGCGAAGAGATGGGCAGCGCTTCCGGGCAGGCGGAAATCCTCGGCAATGATTTCATGCTCACCCTGGGGGCCTGGCCCAATGAAACCGGGCTGCCCGTCGGCAAAGCCACTGATCAAATCGGCACCTTTCTGCATGAAATCGGCCATACCTTCGGGTTAGAGCACGGCGGCGGCGGTCTCCTTCCCGCCGAGGCGCGCATTGAAAACTATAAGCCGAACTATGTCAGTGGGATGAACTATTTCTTCCAAGTTTTGGGCATTCGCAGCAACACTGGCATCCGCTTCGATTTCTCTCGTGCCGCGCTTCCCACGCTCAATGAAAATGCACTGAATGAAGGGGTCGGCATCCAGGACGGTGCCGACTTCACCCGGTTCTTTTGTCCGGATTTCTCCATGAGAACGAAGGTCGGCTCCGGTGCGATCGACTGGAATTGCTCGGGCGCCATGACTGCCGGCGTCGTGGCCAACCCCAATGGCGACCGCACGTTCCAGGCGCTCCCATTACGGAACACCCTGGAAGGCTACAATGATTGGGCCAATCTCAAGTTCAGTTTCACCACATCCCCGCTCTATGACGCGGGCGCTGGCGTCGGGTTCGGACAACACCGCGCCGATCTGGGAGAGTACAAGCCCGTCTCGATGACGGTCGGACATGGCATTGACCGCGAACCGGAGGCCACCTTACCGGGCGGACGGTGTCAAGAATTTCTCTCCATCAGCCAGGTGCCAGTCACTCAAGGGGTGACCTTCCGGACGCGTCTGTTCCCACAAGTGGATACAGACAGGAATGGGGTCGGTGATACCTGCGAACGATAATCAGACGTCGGCGTACGAATAAAGGACAACACATGCAATATCATGAGACTCAACCATACCCCCTGCTTGCCATCATTCTCGTTGTCGTCAGTTTGTTTGCCGCCGTACCGCCGGATCGGGTCGAGGCCGGTGATGTGGGCGTGGCGAGGCACACTGGAGGAATCGCGGAGATTGAGCTAGTGTCGGCGGTCGCCGGCTCGACGGTCGTCCGCTCTTTGGCGTCCCAGGAAGGGGCACCAGGAACCATCCGGATTCTCGACGTCACGACGAACGCGGTGTTAGGCAGTGTTGCCGCGAGTGCTGATGGACAGTACGCTGTCGTATTGTCGAATCGGCTCGTCGTGGGCCAGCGCATTCAGGCGTTCAACCTGACCAAGAACTATTATTCCGCCAGCGTCGTCGTCACTGCGGCCCAGCCTCCGGTCATCAAGGAGCCAGTCCTCCCAAGCGCGGCACAAATCACCGGATACGGCACCCCAGGAAGCAAGATCGAAATTCGCAATGCCGTAACGAACGTGCTGCTGGGAATGGGCACGGTACCACCGGCGCCAAGCAATGGAACCTTCACGGTCGCGCTGGTGCCGTCGCCGCTGCGCCTCTTTCACACGATTCGTGCCATTGATGCCACGAGGGTACTCACAGGTAGGAATGTCTCGGTGCTCAATCTTCTCACCAGCCATGTCCCGCTGAAACCGTCCTGTAGTGTCACCCAGTCGGTGACTGGCGCTTTCACCAAAACGACGTATGCGTGTGGCCTGCCACGTCCCCGTGGCGTGATGCTTGATGGGAGTGGGAATCCGCTGGTCGTGGCTGGCTCGGCACCGCTCGATCGCGGGTATTCCCTGATGCCCGCGGGCCTTTTCCGTCTGGTGCCAACCACAGGACAGCTCTCGTTATTCACGCCCGTCAGTGGCGTCGCGGTCAAGCGCGGGGAGGGGGCATTTGGGACGGACATCTTTGTCGCACGCCCGCGTCTCTTTAATGTCAGAGGACAAGCCCCCGTCCAACCGGGTGACGGCGAACTCTTTCGTATCTCAACCACGGGCGCGACCAGTGTTTTCCTCCGAGCGCTCGATTTCGCACCCACAGGCATGGCGTTCGCTCCCCTGGGAAGTCCCTTCCTCAATAACGTGTTCGTCACGGATCTGTTTGGCGCGGGGGTGCGACGGATAGGACCGACTGGTGCCATCTCTACTCTCGTCAATCTTCCCCACCTCCAAGGGCTGGCCTTTAGTCCAGGAGGAGGTACTAGTCTGTATGTGACACAGCCGAGTCGAGGACAAATTTGGCGAGTTTCATCGAGTGGCTCCCCTACTGCTTTTGCGACCGGCATGGTCAGCCCAATGGAGATGGCCTTTGGGCCTGGAGGGGCGGCTTTTGGGACCGACCTCTACGTTGCTGATGCCGGCAATGGAGCCATCTGGCGGATCAATACCACGGGCGGGAAAACCCTGTTCGCCACCGGACTGGGCGCTCCGTTTGGTCTCGTGTTTCGCACGACCACCCCGCCAGCGTTGTTCGTCACGGATTACCTGAGCGGCAACGTGATACGGTTTACGCCGAATTCTTGATAGCAAGAATTCATCTTCGATCCCCCTCACCCTAACCCTCTCCCAGCCGGGAGAGGGAATTAAGGCAGACGCCCGCCAGACAGATAAACACGAACCAGTCCCCCCAGCGGGTGTAGAACGTGAGGTCTTGTCTGAGGGTGATCTGTTTGTGTAACGTTGCCGCGGTAAACAACTCTGTCTGGGCCATGATACGTCCGCTGGGTGCGATCACAGCGCTGACCCCAGAGTTGGCCGCGCGCACGAGCCACCGCCGGCTTTCCACCGCTCGCAGCACCGCCGATTGCAGAGGCTGCCACGGCCCATTGGTGTCGCCGAGCCACACATCGTTAGTGAGGATCACAAGAAATTCCGCCCCCTCGTTCAGCGCCTGACGGAAGACCCCTGGAAACAACGCTTCATAGCAAATCGCCACGGCGAATCGGGTGTTGGGAAGCAGCAATGGAGCGCTCTGGTCGCCCGCCACCACGCTCGGCACGGGCCACCAGCGGCTGAACACCTGAAAGGGCCAAGGCAAGAACTCGGCAAACGGTAACAGCCGCGTCTTGTGATACACGCCAAAGAACTCGCCGGCAGGGGACACGAGAAAAGCGCTGTTGAGCGTCTCTCCGTCTTGTCGGTCATCAAGCGCGCCCACGAACAACGGGGTTCCCCCCTGTTCCGCGAGGGAGAAGAGCGCGTCGCGCGCCGCATTGTCAGTGCGGAGGAGTGCCCGCACGGCCATTTCTGGCCAGACGATCAAAGCGGGGTGCGCCGCCGCCGCGGTGAGTGACAACTGGGCGTAGGCTCGGAAACTACGCGCAAACGATTCCTCGGTAACCTCTCGCATGGGAGGAGCGTTGCCTTGCACGATCGCGACGGACAAGGTGCGGGTCGATGGCTCCGCTTCCAGGTGCACGAGCCGCCAGCGACCATGAACATCAAGCGCGAGGACCACCCCAATGGCCGCCACAATGAAGCCCCCCCACGCAGCGCCCACACGATACTGTTCGTATGCGCGAAAGAGCCAGCCGTTGACCAGAACAATAAGGAAACTCAATCCCGCGCCGCCCGTGAGTTCCGCGAGCTGCAAAGCCGCCAGATGTGGTTGGAGAATAGCGCCCAATTGCCAGGGGACCAGCGTCGGATAGTAGTGCTCCAGCACTACCCACAGCAGGGCGGCGAACAGCAGTTGTCCACTGGTGGAGGAAGGTTGCCGAAGGGCTACGGCAAACAGCGCGAAGACGAAGCCATGCCAGGCGAGAAAACCGATAAATAACACCAAGGCAACAAAGGGTGAGAAAGCGAAGAATGTGACGGTACTCAAACACACCCAGTAATAGGCGCCGCCAAAGTACATGACCCCAGTGGTGAGACCAAGCAGAATGCGTTGACCAGCGGACTGTCCGCTCAGCGAGAGAAAGAGCGGGACGAAGGCAATCCAAATAAGAAAAAACAGCGACGGAAAGAGGATACTGGCCGCGCTCAACACCCCACTCGTAGCCGCCAGGATCAATGGGATCGCGGTCGTGGAAAACAACACGTTGTGCGCGCTTCTCACTTTCGCTCCCTTATATTTTCCATCCTTTTTCTCGCGATCTGAACCACAAGGTTCTCAGAGCGGCCGTTGTCGCTGCTGCGTATACGTCAGCAGCGCGTTCACCGCGAAAATCAAGAGCAAGAGAATCACGCTCAGCGCGATGGCGATGTCGAAATTCCCCTTGCTGGTTTCCATCACCGTGGCCGTGGTCAGGACACGGGTGTGGCCGAGTAGGTTACCACCCACCATCATCGATGCGCCGATTTCCGAGATCACCCCACCAAATCCCGCCATGACCGCCGCCAGGAGTGGTAAGCGGGCTTCCCGCAGCAGCAGCCACACCAGTTGTGTCCGCGATGCTCCCAGCGCCAGAATCTGCAAGCGGAGTTTTGGATTCAATTGTTGCAAGGCGGCAAGCGTGAGCCCCGTCACAATCGGTGCGGCGATCACGACTTGCGCGATAACCATGGCCGTCGGCGTATACAACAAACGAAAGAAGCCCAGCGGCCCGTTCCTCCACAGAAAGATCGTCACAAACAGTCCGACGACCACCGGAGGTAAGCTCATGCCGGTGTTGACCAGGCTAATGACAAATCGTCGGCCGGGAAATTCTTTCAGGGCCAGGAACGCACCAAGTGGAACTCCCATCAGCAGGCTGATGAGCGTCGCGGACAAAGAAATCTGAAGTGACAGGAAGGTGATGCGCCACACCTCCGGGTCGCCGGAGAGGAGGAGCCAGAAGGCGTGCGCGGTGCCGGTGAGGATGAGGTCCATGAGAAAGGGAAGGGGGAAACGCGGAAACGGGACAATGGGGAAAGAGAAAAGATGAGGGAGAAGGGACGAGTCGCGTTTCCCGTTTACCCTTTTCCCCCTTCCCCCCGGCCCCTTTCCTCTTTAGAACGCGAACTGCGCGTCAAACTGCAAGCGGTTGACGCTGCTGTTCGGCAACCCGGTGGGGCGATCAATGAAGTTGACGAAGAACCCCTTGGTCGTCAGTGTCAAGCGCGGCAGGAGCATGTAGTCAACCTTGAGGATTGGTCCTTGGACGTTCGTGCCGCCGCGTCGACCATAATCACTGAGTGTGAACATGGAGAGCACGGCATCGGTTTCGATGCGGGTCCACGCCGCCGAAAACGCCCAGTCTCCGGGGTTCCTGGTTTGTCCAATACCCGCGCCAATCAGATAGGCGTTATCGTCGCCAAATTTCGCTTGAAAGTTGTGCGCGAAGTCCACCATCATCGTGAACGGCCACTGGGGATAGCCGGTATCCCAGACGAATTGCGCGCCCGTGTTGAACAGGTGAAATCCCCCCGCGAACCGCTGAATGGGATTGGCCGCGTTCGGATTGATGACGTTGCCACCGCGCACAACGGTCCCATCTTTCAGGACGACGGAGTTCGTCATCGACAATTGGGTGTTGCGATTGCGTTCCTGGGCCAGGGCGTCGGAGCGTAGGAAGTAGTAGTCAGCCACCGCGAACGTCAGTTGGGTTTTCGGTGTTGGTGCCAGCGCGATTTGGATTTGTTCGCCAATCATGAATGAGTCGCGTTCGGCGGCGAATTCCTTGATGGCCCACTGCCCAGCGGCGAGCTTCACGCTCCGCACCACCGCGCCCTCTTTGCCTTCCAGGAGGGTGATCTCCTCGGACAATCCTTCCGGGCTCAAATCCTCATCAAAGACCATCTCCGACCCCATGATGGCACGTGGACGAAAGAAGGGGACAGAGAATTTGCCTCCAGTGATCGAGAAAAAGGGCTTCTCCAATCCCAGGGTTTTGCCGGGACGGATGGTGATGTAGGCGTTATCGATATTGATGGGCTTGCGGGAGAACGAATCGGTGAGCGTCTGGTTGTTGGCGATGATTTCATTCGGGTCGCCACTGACCAGCCGAAAGGCGCCTTCGATTTCGTCACTCACCTGGAGGCGCGCGCCAAAGCGTAACCGTAATCGTTGGCGATTGCGCGCGGTCACGCGGTCTTGGTAAAAACCCTCGTGCCGCACGCGAATATCGCCGAAGAAGCTGAAGCGATTGAGCCAATCGATATTCTTTTTCACGTCGGCGACGGTGGTCTTCTTGAGTTCTTCGACGGCTTTGGCCTGCTGTTCCGCTTGGGTTTGCGATTGTGTGACTAACGTCTGCTGCTGACTTTCCAAGCGTTGCAGGCGTTCCCGCACTTCAGGGGTGGCCGTCACCACGGGTGGTGGAGATTGCAAGCGCGCCATATCGTCCTCATCCAAAATCCCCTTGGCTTTGAGGACCGAGATCAGCGCCGCCTGCTCCGCCGTGCCATCCTTTTTCCCACGCAACTTCCGCGCTTCCTCTTTACTGAGCACGCCCTTCGCCACGAGAATATCGATCAACGACACATCCTGTGCTCGCACCGGACTCGCGATCATCAACCCAACCACTACAAGCATCACCAAAAGTCTCATCTCACTGCCCTTTTCTTCACCCGCCACTCGCCTCTCTTCACTGGAGAACCGTTTCCACCGTCTTGCCCGCGTCCGGCGTGAACAGCGCCTCGCCAAACTTCTCCTTGCCAAAGGTCTTGAGGACATCCTGCGCGGTGGCGGACAGGAGGAAATCGGCGAACGCTTTGCCACCGGCGGCATTCACTTTCGGGAACTTCTCCGGGTTCACTTCCATGACGTGATAGATGTTGAGAAACGCGGGATCGCCTTCGACCAGAACCGCCAATCCCGTCGTTTTCTGAAACGACAAGTAGGTGGAGCGGTCGGTAATGACGTAGGCTTGTTTCTCCCCAGCGATACCGAGCGTCTTGCCCATGCCCTGTCCAGCTTGGAGATACCAGTCGCCACTCGGCTTCACCTCGGCTTTTTCCCACAA
Organism: Deltaproteobacteria bacterium; assembly: GCA_031389045.1. Taxonomy (GTDB): domain Bacteria; phylum Desulfobacterota; class Binatia; order Bin18; family Bin18; genus JABFSC01. The sequence continues at coordinate 29,146 of JANMSE010000601.1, forward strand.
CTTCAGTTCCAGTTTGTGCGTGCCGGAATCATCTCCACGTGAGACAAAGGGGGCTTTGGCATCGGCGATTTTCTTGAGCGCGTCGGCTGCTTTCGCCGTGCCTTTGATTTTCACCGGGTCCGCGGGTGGGCCAGCGAGGAGGAACCAGTTGTGCATCATCAAGCGCCGATTGGTCAGCGTGCCATCGGCGATATATTTCTTCTCCGTGTCCGGCGCATGCGCGAGCACCACGTCGGCTTCTCCGCGCGCGGCCATCGCCAGCGCTTGCCCAGTTCCCACCGCGATGGCTTTCACGCGATAGCCACTGCTTTTCTCGAAGAGCGGCACGATCGCATCCAGTAACCCCGTGTCTTGGACACTGGTGGTGGTCGCGAAAATGACCTCCGGCTGAGCCGGAGCCGCGGGTTGTGCCGTCGCTCGTGTTGGGAACGTCAGCGCCGCCGCCAACATGAGATAAGTGAATTGTCTTCTGTGCATATCGCCTCCTTTTCGTGAAAGAGTGGCTACCAGGAGCTCTGTATTTGGTCAACAGCGTCAGGACTTTTTTGACTTTTTTTGGTATGTTTTTGGTGTTTTTTATCCGTAGGAGGGTATGAGGTACACGACATCAGGAAAGTGGTGTTTCCGGGCTAAACCGAACCACAGGCTATTCGTACCCGTCGTGCCTTTGAGCAAGAAATCCTCCGGAAAAGGGGGCCGCGCGAAGCACGGGAGGATTTTGCTCGACACCGTGCCAATGTCGTGTGGTTGTGCGTCCAGCAAAGGCTGGCGCGTTCAGTGGGAGACAGTCCCACCAGGGAAAAAGCCAGACCCCTGTAGCAGCGATGGCAGGGAGGCGAGAAATCAAGGACCTGAAGCCCATCGACAAAGCCAGCC
>JANMSE010000615.1:0-11391 GCA_031389045.1 Deltaproteobacteria bacterium
AGGCGAAGGCGATCCGGGTGCGCAAGCCCGGTTACCGCCATGCCGTATTTGATCTCATCATCCGCGACCGAATGTCCCCCTACCACGACGACGCCGGCTTCCGTGGCTTTCGCCACACCACCACGCAGAATGTCGACGAGAATCTCCTTATCAATCCCGTTCTGGGGAAAGCAGACGATATTCATCGCGGTTTTCGGTTCTCCTCCCATCGCGTAGACATCACTCAGCGAGTTGGTCGCGGAGATCACCCCGTAGGTATACGGGTCATCGACCACGGGCGTGAAGAAATCGACGGTATTGATAATCGCCAAATCGTCCCGCAGCCGAAACACCCCGGCGTCGTCGGAGGTTTCAATGCCGACCAGTAAGTCCGGATGTTGGGAGCGTGGCAGCGTACTCAGGATCAGTGCTAGGTCCGCCGGACCTAGTTTGCCCGCTCAGCCAGCGGCTTTGACTTTTTCCGTCAAGCGGATGCGGGAACGTTGGTCTCGGGGAATCATATCTGACTCACTCATTATGTGCCTCGCTATGTGTCCAAAGTCCAAAGTCTAAAGTCCAAGGGGTCAGGGGTCCGAAGCCGAACTCCGAACTGTGCTACTTTTTCCTCAGCTTGCGCACGTCGCCGACACGGAGCGTGAGACCGGTGCGGTCGAAATACTCAAGTAACGGAATCGCGACTTTGCGGCTGACTCCAAGCAGGTCGCGGAACGTGGCGGCGGAAATTTCTGGCGACGTAGACAGATGATTTACCAGGGCGGTCTTCGCTTTCTCTAATACAGGGCCACTCAAGTAGATATCGGTTGTGACTTTCACGACTGCTCCGCGTGACTCTAACACATTCAAGATATCCACCAACAGTTTGCGAGCAATCCCTAACTTTCCTTCCAGCTCCTTAACCTCTGGCGGCGTAAATCCACCCTCTTGGATCAGTTGCTCTACTCGGGTCGCCGCTTCTTGGTTACCGCCATGCAAGGTCACGGTGTGAGACGGCAGCCGCAACGTACTGTCTTCCCGCACGGCCACTTTTTCCGCCACGAGCTTCTCGACTACCGCGCGAAAAATCTTCGGCGAGAAGGAGAACGACAACTGACTGCGTAGCGATTCCATCTCCATTCCTTGCAGTAAAGGCGATTGTTGATGAAACGCGGTCAGCGCCCGCGCCACTTCTTCGGTCAGACGCCGCCATTTCTTCACAACGGAGTAGGCCTCGGGATGGACTTTGTCCGGGAACGAGAGGATGTCGCTATCACGCGCCAGCACTGTGGCGACTTCGTCATCGCGCGCGTTCACTCCTTGATAGATTTCATCAAGCGGCGAAGCGAAGGCACTTTGCAGTTCTAAGTAGGTGCGACACGCGGCCCCAAGATCAGCCGCGCGCAGCACCGCGAGACGCTCGCAGACATCGGTTTCCGCGCGTCGATGGCGTTGCGCGAATGGGTGAATCACCTCACCTCCACCCAGCGTGCCCTGAGCGGTTTGGTTGCGCAAAATGAAGCGGTCGCCACGCAAGGCAATCACCGGCTCTTCTAGAACAATCTGACAATACGCGGAAGAACGTGGCGGTAACACTTCCCGGCCATCGAGAATCAAGACCTTGCCAATCACTTCCGCCGTGCCAACGTGCACGCGGACGCGCTCATGGTTCTCGATTTCCCGCCCCGCTCCCGGGCGAATTTCCACAGCGGCGTCGAACCGCGTCGTCGTCAGCGTCACTTTCGGATGACAGATCACATGCCCTCGTGTCAGCGCGCTCTTTTCTAGCCCAGCCAGATTGAGGGCCACACGCTGCCCCCATTTTGCCTGTTTCACCGGCTGGCCATGCACCTGAATCGAACGGACACGGGATTCTTCACCACCAGGGAGCACGCGAACCGTGTCGCCTTCACTAATAGTGCCGGCAATGGCGGTCCCCGTCACGACCACGCCATGCCCTTTCATCACAAACGCGCGGTCCACTGGCAGGCGAAAGTATCCCGGCAGTGGGGGACGTTCGTAGGCTTGCAGTTGAGTCGTGATCTCTTCGCGTAGTCGGTCGAGTCCCAGACCAGACACGGACGACACCGGAATGATGGGGCAGCCTTCGAGCGTGGTATCGAGCGTGAGAATTTCGATCTCTTCCTGGACTTCAGCGATACGCGCGGGATCGACCAAGTCGGCTTTGGTAATGAGGCATATCCCTTTTTTCACGCCTAACAGATGCAAGAAGTCGAGGTGCTCCTCACTTTGGGGCATGACGCCATCGTCGGCGGCGATAGTAAACAGCACGAGGTCGATGCCGTGCGCTCCGGCCAGCATGTTACGGATGAAGCGTTCATGCCCTGGCACATCAATGATGCCCGCGCGCTCGCCATTGGGGAGGTCGAGATAAGCAAACCCCAGGTCAATCGAAATGCCGCGCTCTTGCTCTTCCTTCAAGCGGTCGGTTTCCAAGCCGGTGAGGGCTTTGATCAGCGAGGTTTTGCCGTGGTCAATGTGGCCAGCGGTGCCAATAATATGCGGCATGTGTGTGAGTGCTCTCCAAGATTGCGGTCAGTCTGACAAAACCGACTGGTCAGAAATAGAGGTTCACTTCTTGAAAGGTGGAATATCAGCAGGAAGCCCGACTCGCATGAAGAAGCGAGCGAAGGCTTAAGAGCGTGGCTGCGCGCGTCCCAGATATTTTGCACGGATTCTCACGTGTGTCCGAACACGCGGGGACATTTTCACGACGATGTCCTGTTCTACGCCCAATCCCAATTCGGCTTGTGGGGCAGAAGAAGTCGTTTTCGACTCGCCCCATGGCGGAGTCGATTTCGTCGTGAAAGCCTCAAACCCTAGCGACTGGCCCTCAACAGACAAAGGAGATGAGTTGCGATCAATTCTTGCCATGCGTACTCCCAATTTCTTTGAGCAGATGCCCGCATAGTAGCAACTTTGTCAACGGAGTCGAAAGGGGAGTATGACCGAGACGCGGGAAAACTCCAGCGTGGGTCATGGCTCACCTTCCCGCCTTTACCGCACCACTGGCGCGGCCAGCGACCCACTCATCGACACCCGGCGCGTACCAGACGCATCCGGCGCCGCTGGCAATAAGGAAATCAGCATCTTGAGCGGCGCGGCGGCATTGTCCGGTGCCTTCGCGGTCATCTGCAAGTTAAGCGTACTCAGCGGCAAAGGTGTCACTAAGATGACTGAGCCACGCAGTTGCGCTTCAGCGTGGTCCACCTGAAGTGTGAAGTCGCTAATATCCACCTGCCCCTTCTTCATGGTGGCACGTACATGCGCTCCGACGGAAGCAAGTGCTGGCAATGGAAATCCAGAGACTGTGCCGGCGCGCACCGCACCCTCGGTCACCGTCAATGCCACCTGTCCTTGTAACGAGAAGAGGTCCGCCATATTGCCTCGGACTTCTCCTTCCCCACTCAACAGCCCTTGTACTCCGGCTCCCTTGGTCATGCCCGGAATCGGCAGCCGTCCGAGGTCAAGACGCTGCGCGGTCAGTTGGAGACTTTGTTCAGCCCCCTCCGCGGTCACGTTGCCACGGACCGTGCCACCGTAGAGGTCCGCGGTAAAACTCAGTGGCCACGGGCGGCCAAACAGTAATCCCAGCAGCGAAGGTTGAACCGTTAGTCGCGCGATTTTCACGACGGGTGCGGTGCCGTGGGCCACCTCTACCTCACGGAGCTGGCAACTGCCCCACCAGGTGAGTTCTCCATGCCCGTACTGAATACGGACGGGAGTCCCACGGATCGCGCCTTTCACCACGCGCTGGAGCAGCAGGTCGGTTGGGAACGTGAGCAGCAGAAAGAATAGGCAACTCACGATGGTGTAAAGAATCCACCCCACACGTCCAGAAAAGCGGGAACCCGCCTTCCGTACTCGGAGGAGGAGTGAGGCTCCCGGAACGAGTGGCGCAAGCGTACCGTCGTTATCGGGGAGTGAAAGCGATGGCGGTAAGTGTGACATCGAAAGTGTACGGGTCCTTGTAGCGTTTCTTGATCGCGAGGTTGGTGCAGCGTAGCGTCGAGCTAGCGGCCTCCATCTTATACAAAAGGGCCACCACTTCTTGCAGAGCGACACCACTGAGCTTGAGTTCAATCGTCTCTTGGTCCACGCCTTCATGCGTCTCGTGGCTCACCGGGTTAATCGCCGCGAGTTTGTCACGCCCGAAAGTCGTAGTCACCAAGCCTTCTAGCACCGCGAACGGTGACGTGGCCCCTTGCGACGAATCGCTTTGCGGTGAACGCACCCGCTCCACCTCTTGGCGAAGTGTTTCGTAGGTACGTCCCAACTCGGCCACTTCTTGCACCTCGCGTTCCTTGGTGGCGATACGGGCGCGCAAACGCGCGTGCATCTCCCAGACAGGCTCGATCACGAAGAGGTATCCGGCGGTTACCCCCAGTGCGAGAGCGGCGGCACCCACGGCGAGACGCTCACGCGAAGAGAGGCGGGCCAGGACATTGGATATGCCCAGGGTCTCAAGGACTTGGACACGCAGGGAAGAGAGAGACTGACTCAACGGAAAATTCATAAAGGAAAAGGTCACTTGATCACCCACACCCTAGCCCTCTCCCAACCGGGAGAGGGAACTTTCGGAGCCCACTCATTCATAGTGCCCCCGTGTTCGCTGTCGGCTCCGACGCGGTCGGTTCCGACGCCATCGGCTCCGATGCCGCCGGGTTTGTGTCCTGTTTGAGCAGCATCTGCAGTCCAAACGCGACTTTCTGGGTGCCAGCTTCGGTTTTCACATCCTTCAGTTGCACATCGCGAAAGAGGCCGAGGCCCGTCACCGCCGTCTTAATTGTCTCCGCCGCCTCAAAGGACGACGTGCTCCCTCGGAACCGCACGGCATCTTCGTCGAAGACCCACTCCTCAAGATCAAGCGAGACATTCTCCGGCAACGCGGTGCTGAGCTGTCGTAGCACCTCCAACGGGGAGACCGTGCCCGCGCCATGCAACAGACGGTGGCGCTGCTGTAACGCACCGATGGCTTCCTCAAGTTGCGCCTTTTCGCTCACCACCGTCCGCACTTCTGGCAGTGCGGCGGTAAAGACGCGACGGACTTCCTGCCGCAGCAGTTGATAGCGACTATCCAGAGTGTAGAGGTTCACACCCACGGCCAATCCGGCGGCCAGAGCAACGGACGCGGCCAACCGTCCGAGCCGCCGCCACTCATGCTGAAGCACCTCATCCTGTGCTCGTGGGGAAAATTCACCACTGCGCAGGTTGATTCCCAACAACGAACCCGCTAGCGCCTCACGGAGCCCCATGCCCAAACAGGTCGCGAACGCCGATTGCGCGGGACGGTCGTCTTCCGCGACCGCGGGCAATACAAAATCCGTGAACGAAAGGACCTCGGCGTCAAAGCGCTGTGCCACCTCATGCCTGAGGAGCGCGGACTCGGCGTGGTCACCGCAGACAAAAAACCGCGTTGGCAAGTGTTCAGCATCCCCGCTGAACGCCAAGAGGGTCCATTGTAATGCGTTGAAGCATGCGGCTCCGCCATCCTCCTCATCGTACACTTGGTTCAAAGTGCGGAGCCCACACACCACCCCGTCTTGCAGGAGAATGACCGAACTCTGCTGCTCACCGATGTCCAAGAGCACGGTTGTCCCAGTCATAGCGACACCACCGAGGAACAGCAGCGGCAGTGCCGCGATAGGAGCAAAACTCACACTGTTGGGCTCGACCCCTGCCGCCGCGAGAGCCGCGAGGTGTTCGCTCAAGACCGTTTTGGGAGTGGCGACAGCGAGGACTGTCGTGCCCGCGTCCGCGCGCTTCACAATCTGTTCAGTAATCGCGAGGTCTTCGAGCTGAAAAGGAATGAGCGCTTCAAGTTCAAACGGCACGGCCTGGCTGACCTGGCGGGCGTTGGTGAACGGCAGCGACAACAACCGATGGGTCACGAAGCTCCCCGGCAGACATGACAGCACCGTATCGCCTCGGAGATGGTGCAGCGTACAAAACTCTTGCAGGTCCTGAGCAAGGCTCTGGTCTGGATTGCGAGATTGCTGAAAAAACCCCACCACGCGGCAGCTCCGCAACGCGCTCTCGATCACCGTCGCTTTCAGTGTGGTGAGGCCGATGTCGAGGGAGAGTATCCGTCGTGCCATTGCTTATCCCTTCTGCTCGGTCACGGGGAGCGTGGTCCGCCACGACAGCGGCGTCACCGTGCGCGCTTGGCGTTTGACACGAACCGTGAGTGCCTGGCTGAGCGGTTCAACGGTGGCCAGTGCAACGATAGTAAAAAAGTCACTGCGCACGGAAATCATCTGGAAGATGGGCAAGTCCCGTTTCAGATCAAGGCGGCCTCTGAATTCGTTCGTCCCGCTCACCGGCGTTTCTCCCCTGGTGGTCAAGAACTGTTCAAGCAATTTTTGGTCAACCGGCGGAAACAACACGGACAGGACTGCGGACAGGACTTCGGGAGGAGCCGTGTTCACATTGATGGGGGTTGAGGAAGTCGGCAACACCGTCACGACGTCACTCAGCCGTGCACGCACCTGTGCGGTCAACCCCTTGACTCGTCCGAGTTCTCCTTCGGTCATGAATGGCCCATTGCGCGGAGTATAGGGTGGGGTCAGTTGTAAATAATGTTCCCGTTCGGCACCTTGGGATTCAGGAAAATCGTTGGCATCAAGCCAATCCATGATCGGCTCAAGCAATGCGGGATCAAGACCACGAATCACTAATAGTCTCTCCGCCACTTTCTTCCAGTTGTTGTCGATCTCGCCACCAGACGTGCGTAACGCATTCAGGTTGAGTTTGCCTTGCTCATCAATCACCCGGACCAAGACCATGCCTTCGCCTACGGGCAGCGGCGGCAGCGGGCGTGCCCAGAGGTCCCCCAGGGAATCAATGTTGGACACCGAGCCGCCATCCTTCTTGAGCACGCCGATGGCGAGATTCACGCCAGAGCGCGCCAACGCAGATGCTTGTAGCGACCTCAGCGCGTTGTAGGCGAGATGGTAATCGACCTGGCTGGAGTAGGCGAACTCGACCACCGCGATCGTGAGTAAGGTCACCGCCAGCAACGTGGTCACCAGTGCGACCCCACGCTCATGCACTCGTCCACGTGTCATGTTGTCCCCCTCCGACTTATCTAGGCCAATGGCAAATCCACCAAGGTTGAGAACTTCACCGTCTCTTGTTCCTCGCGAGGCGCCCCGGTCTTTTTCCGCGCCAGATAGAGTTCGACTTCGACCGCGCGCGGGAGTTTCATCGCGGTTTGGTCCTTGCCCCATTCGTCATGCCAGGCGCGTCCATCAAAGAAACGGAACCGCAGGCCCTGCACGCCAGTCAGCAGGGGCAAGGTTTCTCCTGCACTCGCACGAGTCAGATCCGAGCCCGCCGTCATCGGAGCGAAGCGCGCACGACGCACCAACTGTCGGGCAGGAGGAATCGCGCGCGGGTCAGGGACCAACTCATACTCAATTTCGTAGCCATCGCTGGTGGGGCTGCCACTCGTCAGTGGCAACCCACTTTCGGACACGAAGGACAGGAAGCTATCGGGGAACTGTTGTGTATGAGAAGCGCGACCAACAAAGCGGAAGTGTCCAGAAGTCAACGGCAAGCTGGCTTGCAGGTCGTCACCGATACGCAGCAACACAATACGCGCGGCACGAGATTGGGCGTTGCGTTCTTCGGCGCGCTGGGTACTGGTGAGGGTCTGAGAAAATACTCCGTATACAATCGCCAGCACCATGCTCAGGATCGCACTGGCGACGAGCACTTCGAGCAACGTAAAACCGGACGGACCGGGGACCGGAGACCGAGGACCGGGGCTTGAGCCGCTCGGACCTTGGACCTTGGACTTTGGACCTTGGACTCCTGTCATTCCGTATATTTGCAGCATTGCCCAATCTCTAGCTCAGCGGCGTGAATAAAGTCAGTTCCGCTCGTTCGTCCGCGCGGTTGCCCCAGGTGACGCCCACTTGAATTTCCCACAAGCCATCAAGCTGGGCGGGGCGGATGGTGCGATGCCAGCGGAATTCGGGATATTGGCCGGGATGGGTTTCAGCAAAGTCACCAGAAGTCACACGTCCAGCATCGGGGCCTTCGAGTTGCGTGCGGGTCAACATCTCCCGCACCAGCAGCGTACCGGTGCTCAGCCGTTCCGCCTGCATGCTGAGCAGCAGATTGCGATTCTGAAGCCCCAAGAGACTCACGAGCGCCACGGCGAGCACGGCCAGGGCGACCAGGACTTCGAGCAGGGTAAAGCCCGGGGAGTTTCGAGTTTCGAGTTTCGAGTTTCGAGTTAGGGCTCTGGAGTTTCGAGTTTCGAGTTTCGAGTTTCGAGTTAGGATTTGGGAGTTGGAATCCGAAACCCGAAACCTGAAACCTGAAACCTGAAACCCGAAACCCGAAACCCGCTTCCTAGCGATTCGCATCGACATACCCCTCATACACCGCCGCCTCGCCGGTGATCGGTGGAATAATGACGGTGATTGTTCGTGACTGCTGATCGCGCAGATGAATCACGGTCGGATCGGTATAGCCTTGGGGATAAAAGTGCGTGAACACCTGTCCGGTATTGACGCGCCCAATGCTCGGCACGCGGATGTCCGCGAACGTGATGTTGGGCGGGAGCTGAACGGGTTGTGCCATCGGCGATTCGTCCGCCACAAAAGTTTTCATCTCCTGGGACGGGGTCAATATCTGGACGCCATACCGCTGTTGGTCGAGGTCGTACTGAATTCTGTAGGTCTGTCCACGGAACGCCGCTTCGCCACTGAGATAGCGGACAAGCGCCGCGAGCCGTTTCGCGCTCGCCTCCAGCCGCGCGGACTCCAGCCCGCCCAAGCGTGGCACCAGCACCGTCACCAACAGCCCGATGATGAACAGGACGAGGGAGAGTTCGAGCAGGGTGAAACCGGAGGAACGTAAAACGTAAAACGTAAAACGTAAAGGAAAACGGCTCCGTTTCCCCGTTTCCCCGTTTCCCCGTTTCCCCGTTTCTTCCTCACAGGTCCCGGCTATCCAGATCGGCATCTTTCCCCTCCCCACCTTCCTCACCATCGGCGCCAAGCGACTTGAGCGTGTAACGATCCCCGTTACTCAAATACAGATAGCCATTGCCCCACGGGTCGAGTTGCACCTTCTCAATATACCCTTCGGGATTCCACCGGGCGGGCACGACCCCAACCTGCGGCTTGGTGACCAACGATTGCAACCCCTGCTCCGTCGTCGGGTATCGGCCATTATCGAGCTTATAGAGGTTGAGCGCCTGTTGAATCGCGCGCACATCAGCCGCGGCTTTGGTCCGCTTCGCCTCGTCCGTGCGCCCCATGATCTTGGGAGCCACCATCGTGACCAGTAGCCCCAAGATGAACACGACCACCATGATTTCGATCAGCGTAAACCCTTTAGAGCTACGAGTTTCGAGTTTCGAGTTTCGAGTTAAACTCTCAACCCGAACCCCGAACCCCGAACTGCCCCTGACTCCGAACTGCTTTCCATCCATCCCCACACCTCCTCGTAAAGCTAGTGCACCAACTGATTAAGATCAAAAATCGGCAGCAAAATCGCTAGCACGATAAACAGGATCACCCCACCCATCACCAGAATCGTCAACGGTTCGAGCAGGCTCGTGAGGCGCGCCAACCCGGCGGCGACTTCTTCATCATACGCATCCGCCGCGCGCGCCAACATGCTTTCTAGCTCACCACTCCGTTCACCCACCGCCACCATCTGGGTCAACAATGCCGGGAACAATCCACTCCGTCGCAATGGTGCCGCCAGACTTTCGCCCTCTTGCACACTCGCGCGCGCGTCTTCGATAGCTTTTCGCAACTGGCTGTTCTTGAGCAACTGCGACACAATGCCAAGCGCGGTCAGGATCGGCACTCCACTGGCCAATAACGTGCTCAGCGTCCGCGCCAAACGCGCGATGTTCACCCGTTGGATGACTCTGCCCACCCACGGGAGTCGCAACTGCATCCGGTCATACCACGCCTGGCCAGCAGGCGTCCGCACCAATCGAGACACCACCAACGCGCCACTGGCGGCCACCAACAAGATCACCCACCAATTCGAAGCGACAAACGACGAGACCCCCAGAAGTATGCGCGTCGCTAACGGCAACATACGTCCGGTCTCGGTGAAGATTTTGGTCACTTGTGGAACCACGTAGGCCAGCAAGAACGTCAGAATCACGACCGAGACCACGATCATCACAATGGGATAGGTCAACGCCGCTTGCACGGTGCGCAGCAAGCGCGACTGGCTTTCCATGTAGTCCGCCAGTCGCAGTAGCACGATTTCCAGCGTGCCGCTTTCCTCCCCGGCGCGGATCATATTCACATACATGCTAGTGAAGAGCCGGGGATGTGCTTGTAACGCATCGGCCAGCGACCGCCCCTCGCGCACTTGTTGCCGGACATGGGTCAAGATGCGTTTGAGACGCGCGTTTTCCATCTGTTCGATCAACGTGCCGAGACACTCAATCAGCGTGAGGCCCGCTTTGGCGAGCGTGGCGAACTGCCGGGTGAAGAGCGCCAGCTCTTGAGTGGAGACCCGCGCGAAGAGGCCGCCACCACTCTCGACCGTTGTCTGAGGCGTGGATTGTGTCGTGGACCGAGATTGTTCCTCATCGACCGCAGTCGGAAAAATACCCGTGCGACGCAACGACACCCGCGCGTTCCGCGGACTATCGGCGTCGATCACGCCAACCACCGTGCGCCCTTGGGCGGTTAATCCTGAGTAGGTGTAGATCGGCATAGGGGAAAACCAATTGAGAGTTGAGAGTTGAGGAGAAAACGTTGTCTTCACTCTTAATCTTCCACTCTCCACTCTCCACTATTCTTAAATCAGTTCTTCCTGAGTGACTCGAATCACCTCTTCAACCGTTGTCAGTCCAGCCAGTATTTTTTCCGCTCCATCATCACGCAACGTCCGCATGCCGCTCGCTACCGCCGCGCGGCGAATCGTCGCGGCATCCGCGCGGGCCAAATGAAAAATTTAATTTAGTTAAGTGTCTTCATTGAATCCAGATAGCTACCATGAGAGCATTTAATAAGCTACATATTTCGACGGTACTGCCCCCCTACTTCATAAAGCGCATGAGTAATTTGTCCTAATGAACATTTTTTTACTGTTTCCATCAACTCTGCAAATAGATTGCCATTGTTAATAGCTGTTTCTTTTAATTTGTTTAAAGCCGTTTCACTCTCCTGCTTATTCCTTTTCCAGAAAGCCTTCAAACTTTGTATCTGCTGTTCTCTTTCTTCAGTGGTGCTGCGTATTACTTCACCGGGTATTATAGTCGGGCTCCCTTTTTTATTCAAAAAAGTATTTACACCAATAAGTGGTAATTCGCCTGTATGCTTTTGATGCTCATAAAATAAACTTTCTTCCTGTATCTTATTGCGCTGATACATTCTTTCCATCGCTCCCAATACACCACCTCTTTCA
>JANMSE010000626.1:0-13401 GCA_031389045.1 Deltaproteobacteria bacterium
GAAATAGGATGCGTGGAAAACCTTTGTGAAATGGAGAATATCACTATGCAAGAAACCTATACCGCAGTCATTAAACAGAACGGTTCGTGGTGGATTGGATGGATCGAGGAAGTACCCGGAGTGAACTGTCAGGAAAGAACAAAGGAGGAATTAGTGGAAAGCCTGCGAGAAACACTCCGTGAAGCGATAGAGTTCAATCGGCGCGAGGCAAGGGAAGCGGCTGGGGAGAGTTTCGAAGAAACCCCGATTATCCTATGAAACGTGGAGACCTCCTTCGACATCTTCTGCACATGGCTGTGCGCTGCTGCGAGAAGGCGGACGACATTCGTGGTGGCATCAGCCAAGTCAAAACAAACGTTGCGCAATCCCAAGACACAATGAAATCGATAATGATTTGGCGAGAAAAATTTGTAAAGAAATCGGAGTTCCCCTCATAAAGTGACAGCGCCCCTATGCTCCAGCGCGTCCACATCATTCGATAACAATACCCCCCTATGCAACTCGACCGCAAAGATAAAATCTTCATCGGCACGGGTCTCGTGCTCGCGCTCTTGTGGTACGACGTACACCGACGGGAACAAGCACGGGAACAACAAGAGTATGGGGATGAACGACACGTTACTGAGATGGATGAAGAGCAGGACCAATCGTCCGTTGCTGTAGGAGCGCTTGAAGAACGTTCACTTGAACCGATCATTCCTCATGCTGACCGTGAAACTCCAAGTGATCCGACCGCCGAGTTTGACAAAGGCATGAAAGCCTTCTGGGGAGACGGCGTGCAGCAAAACGATGCCGAGGCGTTGCGCTGGTTTCGCGCGGCGGCGGAACACGGACACGCCGAGGCACAGAATTACCTTGGCATGCTGTACGGCAGAGGTCGTGGTGTCCAACAGAACTATGAAGAAGCCGCCAAGTGGTATCGCCAAGCGGCGGACCAGCGTTACGCACTTGCCCAATTCAACTTGGGCTTTTTTTATCAGAACGGCTGGGGAGTCACAAAAGATGCAGCAGAAGCAGTCCGCTGGTACCACAAAGCCGCGGAGCAGGGACTCTCGAACGCCCAGAATGGTTTGGGCTACATGTATGAAAACGGGATGGGCGTTGCCACTGACTTCACTGAGGCCGTGCGCTGGTATCGCAAAGCCGCGGACCAAGGCTACGTCACCGCGCAGTACAACCTTGGCGTGCTCTACTACAATGGGCGCGGGGTGGAGAAGAACGACGCCGAAGCCGCACGTTGGTACCGGAAAGCGGCGGAGCAAGGCCATGCTAGTGCGCAGGATAACCTCGGAGGATTATACGAACAGGGTTTAGGCGTGAGGCAAGACTATGCGGAAGCCGTGCGCTGGTATCGCAAAGCCGCCGAGCAGAATTACAGTGTTGCGCAACACAATCTCGGGGTGATGTATCAAAATGGTCACGGTGTCGCGCAGGATTATGCGGAAGCCGTGCGCTGGTATCGCAAAGCCGCCGAGTTAGCACATGCGGGGGCACAGAATAATCTGGGGACATTGTACGAACTTGGCAAAGGAGTCACCCAAGACATCAACGAAGCGAAGCAGTGGTACAAGAAAGCCGCCGAACAAGGGGACGAGTCAGCGCGGCAAAACCTCCAACGTCTTGGATAAAGGATGCCCAATGAAAAAATTGCTCTACGGAATCATCATCTCCACATTTTGTGCTGCTCTCGCCCACGCCCAAGAGACCTGCCAGCTTCCATCCTCCATTCCAAAGGCATCGCTGCAAGGAGTGGACTGCAAGAATGGCAGCACGCCGGACTATTATGCGCTCGCACTGTCGTGGTCCCCGCAATACTGCTCCACCCCTCAAGGAAGGGCAAATAAGTTCCAATGCCGAGACAACCGATTCGATTTCGTGGTTCATGGCTTGTGGGCGCAAGAGAACGACGCGCGTGACAAATGTGGCCATCCTAGAAACTGCCGTAAAAGTCTCGTCGATAAGGCAACGATCCGCGAAACACTCTGCATTGTCCCCAGCGTCCACCTCATCCAAGGGGAATGGCAGAAGCATGGCACCTGTACCTCGTTCAAGACTCCACGCGCGTACTTCGGCAAGATTCGCGAATTATGGGGCCAACTCACCAAACCTGACATTCGCAAACTCGCGGACGAGAAAAGCAATACGCTGACAGCCGGTGATGTCGCGACCGCATTTGTTCAAGCGAATGCTATCCAACAACTGTCCGAACAATCGGTTGTCGTCCGGGTCGGCAGCGGTAACTTTCTTTCGGAACTGCTGGTGTGCTACGACCTCGACTTCCGGCCCACGGCATGCCGCGTGGGCAGAACTCCGAGCACGCAGAAGATTCGGGTCGTGCGGTAATGCGCAATGAAGCGGTCTGTATGAATCGGAAGTTCCTGACTACCGTGTTTATCGCTCTCCTTTTCATCGGTGCCAGTTTTGTTCTCTCTACAACCGCATCCCTCCCCGACCGTGTCGCGTCTCACTTTGGCGCGGAAGGTCTCGTTGGAACGATATGAAAATGTCGAGTGACAAGTGCGGTCCACCGAACAAGAATGATAGACTGTTAATAAGAGATCCTTATGGAAATTCATGAACTGGTCATTGAAATGAAACTTTTAGAGCGTCGGCTGACCCTCTATGAGGAGAAATATGGGATTCTCAGCGAAGACTTCCATGCCGCGCTCTTGGCGGGCCAGTTAGCTCGCTACGATGAATACGACGAAACGCGCGGAGATTTCAGCCGTTGGAAAGGTATCCATGAAACGTGGCGGCGGCGCAAGCAAGCCTACGCTGAACAGCTCAAGCAGCATGATGTCGCCGAAGCCCTGCGTTATCAGCCTTCGTACTGACCATGAGTGCGCACCCCTTACAGTCACTGACAGTGTATAGTGGTTTTATCGCGGAGTTGCTCAACCGCCCCACCGTCCGGCATTCCACCGTCACAGCATGGTCCGCCAGTCCTTATACTGGTGTTGTTGAAGGGGAAGTATTTTTCGCGCAAGGTTTTCGGCTCCGGCTGCGGGAAGAAGTGGATTTCGATGCGCATCTGATTTCTTCCTATGGCTACGAGGTCTATCGGGATGAAGAACGGTTGTATTGGTATGACGATTTCCCCCATCCTCGGGACCTCACGTTAGCCCCTACTTTGCCCCATCATAAGCACCTCCCACCTAACATCAAACGCCACCGTATTCCGGCGCCGGAGATGAGTTTCACGAACCCCAATCTTCAGTTCCTCATTCACGAGATTGAAGACCTCATCAAGCAAGAGACCGAGTAAAAGGTCCGACACCAGAAGCAGCAACGGGGTTCCACACGCTACCGCAGAAAGCGCCGAATGCGCTCGACACCTTCGGCTAGCTTCTCCAGCGATGTCGTATAGGTCAACCGCATATACCGTTGCGGCGCGGCCACGCCGAAATCCCGTCCTGGGGTCATCGCGACCCCCGCTTCATGTAAGAGCCGCTCGGCGAATGAAAACGTATCGGCACAGAGACGCGCGCAGTCCGCGTAAATATAAAAAGCACCGACCGGCGTGACTGGCACCTCAAACCCAAGCTCCAGGAGAGCTGGAAGCAGAAAATCACGACGACGTTGGAACTCCGCGCGGCGGGCTTCGACAATCGCCAGTGTCGCTGGGTGAAATGCAGCCAGTGCTGCGTGTTGAGCAAGTGTCGGAGGACATATAAACAGATTCTGCGCCAGCTTTTCGATCTCACGAACGTAGGCCGGTGGCACAACCAGCCAACCAATCCGCCATCCCGTCATCTGAAAATACTTGGAAAAACTGTTGACCACGAACACGTCATCCGAGATCGTCAGCGCGGTGGTCGCGTCAAACCCGTAGGTCAAGCCGTGATAAATCTCGTCCACGATCAAGCGTCCGCCGCGAGCAGCCACCACTTCAGCAATCGCTTGCATCTCCGTGGGACCAATCATGGTGCCGGTGGGATTCGAGGGTGACGCGAGCATCGCCCCGACCGTTTTGTCGGACCAATTGGCGGCGACCATCTTCGCCGTCAGTTGATAGGCGCTCTCCGGGCTGGTGGGAATAAGTTTCGCCTGTCCTTCGAGTGTCCGCACAAAGTGGCGATTGCATGGATAACTGGGGTCTGAGATCAATACTTCATCACCAGGAGAGAGTAAGACGCCGAGCGCCAACAACAGTGCCCCGCTGCCGCCAGCCGTGACGAGGATGCGCTCGGGAGGCACGGTCACGTGGTACCGGGTCGCGTACCATTGGGCAATCGCTTCTCGTAGGGACGGCAGCCCAAGCGCTGGCGTATAGTGGATATTCCCCTGGCGGAGCGCCTGCATCCCGGCTTCGATAATCGGCTCTGGCGTCGCGAAATCGGGCTCGCCCACCTCCATGTGAATGATGGAGCGGCCTTGCGCTTCCAGTGCGCGCGCTTTGGTAAATAACTCGACCGCCTCGAACGCGGCAATGTCCGCCATGCGGGCGGCAAGGTGAACGGGAGATGTGACGTTGGTCCTCATTGAAATGCTCTCAGGCGGCAAATAAAGAAAGTCATCTTTGATCCCCCTCACCCTAGCCCTCTCCCATCCGGGCTTATCATTACCCACATTTATGTCACTTAGTGAGGCCCTTTTGAGAGGCGCAAAAAACCCCAAGAAATTGCCATGCGCGGCGGAGAAAATGGCTACTGTTTCCCCTTCGGCTTTCTGCGTTTTCCTCAAATTACCCTCCAAAAAATCCTTTATTTATCCCCGCTTAGCGTAAGTGCCAAAAATGTGGGCAATGCAAAGCCCAGCCAGGAGAGGGCACCTGGAAGCAGCATCGCTACTCTTACCGAACTCGGACATCAAAATTCATCAGACTCCCCCAGCCCCTAACACCCAGCCCCTTTTCATCCCACCCGCGCCAACTCCAAGCGCCCGGCCCACCGGTCTTCGAGAATCGCGCGTAACTCACGTGACGCTGGTGCGGTGAGGTCGGGGTCGCGCTGCAACCACGCCTCGGCTTCGTCACGCGCGATTTCCAGAATCCGACTATCACGCACGATATTGGCGACGCGAAAGTCCGGCATCCCCGATTGGCGCGTGCCGAGAAACTCGCCGGGTCCGCGAAACGCCAGGTCCGCTTCGGCGATCTTGAAGCCGTCGTTGGTTTCCACCATCACGCGCAAGCGGCGGATCGACTCGTCCGCGGGCGTGTATTGCGCAAGCAGCAAACAAGAAGACGCGGCCTGTCCACGTCCCACCCGCCCGCGTAACTGATGCAACTGCGACAACCCGAACCGTTCGGCATGTTCAATCAGAATCACCGTGGCATTCGGCACGTCGATCCCAACCTCAATCACGGTTGTGGACACGAGCAGGTGATGTTCGCCACGCTTGAAGCGGCCCATGACCGCGTCCTTCTCCTCGCCTTTCATGCGCCCATGCAGTAACCCAATCGAGTAGCCAGCAAAGGCGGTCTTCGCGAGTTTGTCCGCCATCGTGGTCGCGGCTTTCAAGTCGGATTTCTCGGAATCTTCGACCAGCGGATAGACAATGTACGCCTGATGCCCCTTGTCGATCTGTTCCTTGACCGCACGATAGGCTTTTTCGCGTTCGCCCTCGTGGAAGACGCGCGTCGTGATCGGTTTGCGTCCAGGCGGAAGTTCATCAATCGCCGACACATCGAGATCGCCGTAAATCGTCAGCGCCAAGGTGCGTGGAATTGGCGTGGCGGTCATCAGCAGCATGTCGGGATTGGTGCCCATCCTTTTGAGCGTCGCGCGCTGCATCACGCCAAAGCGGTGCTGCTCATCGACAATCGCCAAGCCCAACCGCTGGAACCGTACCCCTTCTTGAATCAAAGCATGGGTCCCCACGACGATCTCGACGGTGCCATGTTCGATCTTGTGATACACGTCCTGTTTCTGGCGGGCTTTGAGGTCGCCGGTCAGCAGTGTGATCGAGATGTCGAGTTTTTCGCAGAGTGGCGACAGCGTGCGAAAGTGCTGTTCGGCCAACAATTCAGTCGGCGCCATGAACGCGACTTGATACCCACTATCGAGCGCGGCCAGCGCGGCACAGAACGCCACCACGGTTTTCCCGGACCCAACATCGCCTTGGACCAGTCGATTCATGGGATGCGGCGCGGCCATGTCGCGGAAGATCACTTCCAACACCCGTTGTTGCGCCTTGGTGAGACGAAACGGCAACACGTCGTAAACGCGCATCGCCAATGGGCCAGGGACAATGGACAGGCCGTCTTCCTTCACCATGTTGCGGCGGCGCAGGTGCATGCCGAGTTGCAGATAAAACAATTCATCAAACACGACCGTGCGATGAGCCAACGAGGAGGCGTTGTTATAAGTCGCGAGGTCCGCCTCGAGTGGCGGGACATGGAGGGAGCCCAGCGCATCGGCGAGGTCCATCAGGCCCAAGCGTTCGCTGATTTCCTGGGGCACGCCGTTGACGACATAGCCGATGTGACTGTCCACCGCGCCGTGAACAAGGCCACGTATGGCGTGCACCGTCATCTCGGTGGTCTTATGATAAATGGGCATCACACGAGCGATTTCCTCTTCCTCTTCAACCGCCTCGATGTCGGGGTGGGTCATCCACTTCCCGCCCTTCATACCCAGTTCCACCTTGCCGTAGAGCAGGACCTGTTGGCCAATCTGGAACTTCTTCTGAAAATACTGGTGTTGATAATACCAAAGCAGAAAGAGAAAGCCGGTCTCGTCCCGCACGACGGCTTCGAGCACCCAGCGCCGGGTGCGGGTCACGAAGCGCCGCCCGACACGGACAAGTTGTCCAATCGTGGCATTCTCTTCGCCGACCACGAGTTGGTCGATCTTGCGCATTTCCCGTCGGTCCTGATAGCGGAACGGGATGTGATAGAGCAAATCCTCGACGGTACGAATGCCCATTCGTTCCAACTGTTCCGCCCGACGCGGGCCAACGCCTTTCACGTACTGCACGGCCTTCTTCAGCGGCGGCAGCGTCGGGCGGAAAACCGGCATCGGCGGCGGGGTTTCGGGGGGTTGTGGAGAGGTGCTCATAAGAGAAGGCAAAAGTCAAAAGTCAAAGCGCAAAAGTCAAAAGTGGGAAATCCAAGGCTCTCCATTGACTAACTCTTTTAATCTACTGACTACTGGCTACTGACTACAGGCTACTTTCCCCGGTGGTATTCCTGCAACGGCTTCACGGTAAGCAACCCTTGGCACAACCGCGCGATACCTTCGGCGGCGGCACCGGCACCGGCGATCGTCGTGAAATAGGGGACGCGACATTCCAACGCACTGCGGCGAATCGAGAATGAGTCCGCGACCGACACCGCTCCTTCCGTCGTGTTCATCACCGCGGCAATTTCTCCAGCGCGAATGGCGTCCACGATATGCGGAGACCCTTCGGCTACCTTATTGATCGTGTCCGCCGCGAATCCCGCGTTATGAAGGTAGGCCGCCGTCCTGCGCGTGGCAACCAACGAGAACCCACTGTCCAGCAATTGCCGCGCGACCGGCACAAGCGCCGGTTTGTCATGGTCGCGCACACTCAGGAAGACTTTTCCTTTCGTCGGCAGCCGCGTGCCCCCAGCAAGTTGTGACTTGGCGAACGCCATCGCGAACGATTCGTCGATGCCCATGACTTCGCCCGTGGACTTCATCTCCGGCCCCAAGATCGTATCGACCCCAGGAAACTTGATGAACGGGAAGACCGCCTCTTTCACACTGATATACGTCGGCACCACTTCCTTCGTGAAGCCCAGCTCACGGAGCGTCTTGCCCGCCATGACCCGCGCCGCCATTTTCGCGAGGGGTATCCCAATCGCCTTACTGACGAACGGCACGGTTCGTGACGCACGTGGATTCACTTCGAGCACGTAGATCGTCTCGCCTTTCACGGCGAACTGAATGTTCATCAACCCGACGACGCGCAGTTCCTTCGCCAACCGCACGGTCTGCTCGCGAATGTCGTCTTGAACTTTTTGTGATAACGACCGCGGCGGCAGAGAGCACGCGCTATCGCCGGAATGCACGCCCGCTAGTTCGATATGCTCCATGATCCCGCCGATGACCACGTCGTGTCCATCGCTAATGGCATCGACATCGACTTCCGTCGCGTCATCCAGAAACTTATCGACCAGCACGGGATGTTCAGGCGACGCCAACACCGCTTCGCGCATGTACTGCTTGAGGCTCTCTTCATCGTAGACGATCCGCATGGCGCGACCACCGAGCACATACGAGGGGCGGACCAAGACCGGGTAGCCGATCTCTCCCGCGATGCGCAGTGCCTCTTCTTGCGAACGAGACGTGCCATTGGGAGGCTGCCGCAGCCCCAGCGTATTGAGCACTTCCTTGAACCGTTCGCGATCTTCCGCGCGGTCGATGGAGTCCGACGAAGTGCCAAGAATCGGGACCCCAGCCCGTTCGAGCGGCACCGCGAGTTTCAGCGGCGTCTGCCCACCAAACTGGACAATCACGCCTTCGGGTTTTTCCTGGTGAATAATGCTCAACACATCTTCCAAGGTCAGCGGCTCGAAGTAGAGCTTATCCGAGGTATCGTAATCCGTGCTCACGGTCTCCGGGTTACAGTTGACCATGATGGTCTCGAAGCCATCCTCCTTGAGCGCGAACGCGGCATGCACGCAGCAGTAGTCGAACTCGATCCCTTGGCCAATGCGGTTTGGTCCACCGCCCAGAATAACGATCTTCCGGCGCGTGGTCGGGTTGGCCTCATTCTCGCCCTCATAAGTGGAGTAGAGATAGGGCGTGTGGGCAACAAACTCGGCGGCGCAGGTATCGACCGTCTTATACACGGGGAGAAGACCGAGCTGCTCGCGTGTTTCACGGACTTGGTCTTCACTCCACCCTAAGAGCTTCGCGAGCCGCACGTCGGAGAAGCCCATTTGTTTCGCGGCGCGTAAATGGTCCAAAGTCCAAGGTCCAAGGTCCAAGGTCTGGGGACTTGTGGCTTGAGACTTGTGGCTTGAGACTTGAGGTCTTCTTCAAACTGGACGATCTGTGCAATGTTATCGAGAAACCACGGGTCGATCTTGGTCACCTGATACAGCTCGTCAACACTCATCCCCAGCCGCAGCGCATCGGCGACATACCAAATCCGCTCCGCGTTCGGGATCCGCAATCGCTCCTGAAATGCTGCCAACTCTTGAGGACCAAGACTCTGAAGACTTTGGACTTTGGACCTTGGACCTTGGACTTTTTCCTCGAATCCGTAACTGCCGATTTCCAGCGACCGCAACGCCTTCTGCATCGACTCCTTAAACGTGCGCCCCATCGCCATCGCCTCGCCGACCGATTTCATCTGCGGGCCGAGCGTGTCCTTGGTCTGGGGAAACTTGTCGAAAGTAAAGCGCGGAATCTTGACGACCACGTAGTCAATCGTCGGCTCGAAACAGGCCGGCGTCTCACGAGTAATGTCGTTGCGGAGTTCGTCCAACGTATAACCAACCGCGAGCTTGGCGGCGATCTTGGCGATGGGAAATCCGGTGGCCTTACTGGCCAACGCGGAGGAGCGCGAGACCCGCGGGTTCATCTCAATGATGACCATGCGCCCGGTATCGGGATGCACGGCGAACTGAATGTTCGAGCCGCCGGTATCCACGCCAATCTCACGGATAATGCGTAGCGCGGCATCACGCATGAGCTGATACTCTTTGTCGGTCAACGTCTGCGCTGGGGCCACGGTGATGGAATCGCCAGTATGCACGCCCAACGGGTCGAGGTTCTCGATCGAACAGATGATGACCACGTTATCCTTCGTGTCGCGCATCACTTCGAGTTCGAACTCTTTCCACCCGGCGATTGACTCTTCCACGAGAATCTCGTGCGTCGGTGAGGCTTCGAGCCCAACTTTGACAAGCGCACGAAAATCGTCCAGCGACTCAACAATCCCCCCGCCACTACCACCCAGCGTGCGCGACGGACGGATAATCAACGGCAAGCCCAATTCCTGACGAACCGCCTCGGCGTCTTCCAGGGATCGCGCGTAACCACTACGCGGCAGGTCGAGGCCGATCTTTTCCATCGCTTCCTTGAACAGATTACGGTCTTCCGCTTTCTTGATCGCCGGGAGCTTCGCGCCAATCAGTTCCACCCCATAGCGATCCAGCACGCCGGCCTCGGCCAAATCAATGGCGAGGTTGAGGCCGGTTTGCCCACCGATGGTCGGCAGCAGCGCATCAGGTCGCTCTTGCGCGATGATTTTTTCGAGCACCTCGACAGTCAGCGGTTCGATATACGTGCGGTCGGCGAAGTCGGGATCGGTCATAATCGTCGCGGGATTGGAGTTGACGAGAATGACCCGATAGCCCTCCTCCTTGAGCGCTTTACACGCTTGCGTGCCGGAGTAATCGAACTCACAAGCCTGCCCAATGACGATCGGGCCGGAGCCGATGAGAAGAATGGAATGCAGGTCTGTGCGTTTAGGCATCCGATACAACGTAGGGGCGACCCCTACCCTTTCTTGTGTTGCGTCATCAGTTGAGTGAAGCGTGCGAACAAATAGTCCGCGTCATGCGGTCCAGGAGAGGACTCTGGGTGATACTGCACCGAGAAGATCGGGTGTTCGGTGTGGGTCAGCCCCTCGACCGTGTTGTCGTTCAAGTTGGTATGGGTGATGTCCGCTTTTCCTTGTAGCGAGTTCACATCGACGCAGAAGCCGTGGTTTTGCGTGGTGATCTCGACCTTGCGGGTTTTCATATCCATGACGGGGTGATTACCGCCACGATGACCGAATTTGAGTTTGTACGTCTTACCGCCGAGGGCGAGCCCCATGATCTGATGGCCAAAACAGATACCGAACATCGGCACCTTGCCGACCAGCGCGGCGACATTCTCACGGGCATACGGTACGGCATCCGGGTCACCAGGGCCATTCGAGAGAAACACCCCATCCGGGTTCATCGCCAACACCTCTTGCGCCGGAGTCGAAGCAGGCACCACCCGTACCTGACACCCCGCGTCCACCAAATTACGTAGGATGTTAAACTTGACGCCAAAATCATAAGCAACGACGAAAAATGGGTGCTGGGTGCTAGGGGCTAGGGGCTGGGACTCCGAACCCCGAACTCCGAACTCCGAACTTTTCCTGTACCCTGTCCCCAGTTCCCACCGCCCCTGCGTCCAGTCATACGGTTCGGCGCAGGTGACTTCTTTCACGAGGTCGCGGCCCACAAGACTGGGAGCCGCTTTCGCCTTGGCCACAAGCCGTTGCGGATCGAGATCGACAGTCGAGATCACACCTTGTTGGGCACCGTAGTCCCGCAGGCGACGGACCAGGGCGCGGGTGTCGAGCCCTTGGATGCCGATAATGTTGTGCTCCCGCATATACTGCGCGAGGCTTTGCTGGGACCGCCAGTTACTCGGGCGTTCCCAGTATTCCTTGACAATGAAGCCTTCGACAAACGGCTGTCGCGACTCCATGTCCTCGGAGTTGATGCCCACATTCCCGATCTCAGGACAGGTCATCGTCACGATCTGCCCCTTGTAGGACGGATCGGTGAGAATCTCCTGATACCCAGTCAGGGAGGTATTAAAGACGACTTCACCCACCGTTTCGCCTTCGGCCCCAAAGGCCGTGCCGGTGAAGATCGTCCCATCCGCAAGTGCAAGAAGTGCTTTCATAGTCAGTTATCAGTTATCAGTTCTCAGTCCTCGGTCTTCGGTCCTCGGTCTTCGGTCCTTCTTGTGTCGTACACAATCCGCCCCTCCACCATCGTCACCACGATCCGCCCTTTCATCTCCCATTGACCAAACGGCGTATTCTTACTTTTCGAGCGCAGTGTCGTCGGGTTCACTTTCCAGGTCCCCGCCGGATCAAAGATCGTCACGTCGGCGACCGCGCCAACCGAAAGCGTGCCATACGGCAGCCCGAAAATCCGCGCCGGGTTCACGGTCAGTTTGCGAATCGCTTCGGTTAATGTCAGTACCCCCGACTCAACCAACGTGAGCGTCAATGGCAACGCCGTCTCCAGCCCAACAATGCCGTTAGCGGCCTGGTCGAACTCGACCTCTTTCTCATCCCGATGATGTGGCGCGTGATCGGTCGCGATGGCATCAATCGTTCCGTCTCGTAGCCCCTCTTTGACGGCGTGGACATCGTCCGCCAATCGCAAAGGCGGAGCCATCTTGGCGTTCGTGTTATACCCCTCCACCGCTTCTTCAGTCAGCGAAAAATGATGTGGCGTTGCTTCGGCGGTGATCAGCAGCCCCTCGGTCTTGGCTTGCCGGACTAACGCCACCGCTCCACGGGTACTCAGATGCGCGACATGGACTCGGCCACCAGTGAGTCGCGCCAAGGCGATGTCGCGCGCGACCATCACATCTTCGGCGGCATTGGGAATGCCCCGGAGTCCCAACCGTAGCGAAGTGGGCCCCTCGTTCATCACGCCACCCGCGGCCAGTTGCAGGTCCTCCTCATGCACGCTGATGGGAACATTGAACATCGAACAGTATTCCAACGCCCGGCGCATCAGATTGGCATCCATTACTGGCCGACCATCGTCGGAAATAGCGATGGCTCCCGCTTCGAGCATTTCGCCGATAGCCGCCAACTCTTCACCCTTGAGTCCTTTGGACAACGCCCCCACTGGGAACACCCGCGCGAGGTTGGCGGCACGGGCACGTTCAAGAATGTAGCGGGTCACGGCTCCGCTATCATTGATCGGATTGGTATTCGCCATGCACGCGACAGACGTAAACCCACCCGCCACGGCGGATTGCGTGCCGGTCAGCACGGTCTCCTTGTACTCATAGCCAGGTTCACGCAGGTGCACATGCATGTCGATCAATCCAGGAGCGACGATCAGCCCCCGCGCATCAATCCGCGTCGCTTCAACCCCGCGAAACCCGCCGGGCTTCTCGACGGCGCGCACAACGCCCTCTTCAATTAAGAGATCGCGTGCGGCTTCGATATTGTTCGCCGGATCAATCAGGGTTCCGTTGGTGATGATGATAGACATGGGAATTAAGAATTAAGAATTAAGAATTAAGAGAAAAAATGAAGTTATTGTGTGCTCGCCGCAATGACTCAATGATTCAATGACCCAATCTCCAGATGACTCAATTCCTGCGCCTGCGCCGTTAAGAGATACAAAATCGCCATGCGGACCGCGACCCCGTTCGTGACTTGATTCAGAATCACTGAGTATGGTCCGTCCGCCACCGTGGAGTCGATTTCCACCCCGCGATTCATTGGGCCAGGATGCATGATCAGCACATCCGGTTTAGCGTCAACCAAGGCCGCTGGCGAAACGCCGAAGCGGCGTGAGTATTCTTCCGTGCTCGGGAAAAAATTACGCGCTTGCCGTTCGTGTTGGAGCCGTAACGCCATGACCACATCCGCGCCAGCAAGTCCCTTGCGTAAGTCGGTATATAACTCGACACCCCAGGCACGAAACTCCAGCGGGAGTAACGTCGGGGGGCCGATGAGGCGGAC
>JANMSE010000648.1:0-26158 GCA_031389045.1 Deltaproteobacteria bacterium
CCGTCCCGATCGTCGGGTGTCCCGCCATGGGCAACTCCACCGCGGGAGTGAAGATGCGGACCCGGCAATCGTGGTGAGGGTCGTCCGGCGGAAGCACAAAGGTGGTTTCCGAAAGGTTCAGCTCTTTAGCTATGCTCTGCATGACGTGAGGAGTGAGCCCGTGCGCCTGGGTAAACACGGCGAGCGGATTGCCACCAAAGGCTTGATCCGTAAAGACGTCAACCAACTGGTACCGAAGCCGCTTCATACTCCCCTCTTAACTCAACGCGCACTCTTCACGCAGCCACCATGCCTGACATTTGTACATGCAGCGCAAGGAATCCCCCTTCTTTCTGTCCGCGATGCAGCGCCGCTTGGCGGTGCGGACAGATGTGTCTCTATCCTAATACGCGCGCACAAATACAGACCTCACAAGCGGAATTGGACGGCGGTCCGCAACGCAAGGTATTGTGCAAGACTGCGGCACAGGTCTCCAGTTGGAATATCACTTCTTGTTCTGAGTGTTAATCACAAGAGGTGAAATCGACGAAGCGCTCGGGCAAGAGCCTCTTGTTATTTCGCGGGCCATACGCCAAAGAAAAGGTATTGCTACACATATTCCACGAGAGGAGCAATGGTATGAAGTTTGGCGTCTTCCTCCCCAACGGGAGTAACGGGTACCTCATCAGCAAAGCCATTCCTCCGTACCCGCCGACCTGGGAACTCAATAAGGCGGTCACGCTCGAAGCGGAACGCCAAGGGCTGGACTTTGTCTTGTCGATGATGAAATTTCGCGGCTTCGGTGGCGACACCGGCTATTGGGACGCCTGCTTGGAATCGTTCTCCCTGATGTCGGCGTTGGCGACGGTCACGACCCGGATTGGGTTGATTCCTACCGTGGCGATCCTGGCCCTGCATCCGGCGTATGTCGCTCGGATGATGGCGACACTGGATGACATTAGTGGCGGTCGCGCGGCGTTGAATATCGTTTTGGGGTGGAACAAGCCGGAATACGCACAAATGGGGCTCTGGCGCGGCGATGCGTATTACACGCAGCGGTATGAGTATGCGCTGGATTATGTGCAAATCCTCCGGGCATTGTGGCAAGAGGGGCGCGTGACCCACCACAGTCGGTTCTTTGACCTGGAGGACTGTCACTGTCTGCCGACGCCCGTGCATGAAATTCCACTCGTATCCGCGGGCCAGTCCAGCGCGGGTCGCCAATTCGTGGCGCACATTGGCGGCTATAGCTTCGCGATGACTGCCGCCGAGCGGTTACATGCCCTCGCGGCGGATTTACAACAACAAGCGAGCGCGCGGGGAACACAGGTCGGGACGTATGCCTTGTTCCACCTGGTAGCGGAAGAGACCGATGAATTCGCCTGGCACCGCGCGCGGGCGATTGCCGCGGCAGGAGACATTGAGGCGATTCAGAATGTAGTGAGATCGGCGAGCCTGGACTCCGTGAAGGATGGGACGACGGAGCAACTACGTGAATCCGCCACAACTGACGCGGGACTCCTCGCGGGGGACATTGAAACGGCGAACATGGCCTTCATGGGGTGTCCTGCCCTCGTCGGGTCCTACGAAACGGTGGCACGGGAGATTGATGCCATTGCGACGGATCCGAACATAGAAGGACTCTTGTTCAGTTGGCCAGAATGGGTCTCGGGCATTCGGCACTTTGGTGAACGCATCATACCGCTCCTGGCCTGTCGTCAGGGGTGGGAACCCGCGACAATGGGAGGATTACGTGGCAGTGGTCGTCCCTCGCACAGCAGCGGATAAGCGCTCATCGGCGACAGCAATTAAGGCGGACCGCCGTGATGAAGGACTCACTTCCCCTCCATATTCCCGCAGTGATTCAGGCGATTCAGCGCGACACGCTCGCGGCGGGTTTCTCCATGGCCTCGGAACCACACACCGGGAGTTTGTTACGGACCCTCGCGGCCACGAAACCCGCAGGTGCGTTTCTTGAATTAGGGACCGGGACGGGCCTGTCCACCGCGTGGATTCTGGCGGGGATGGATTCCGTTTCAACCCTTCTCTCCGTGGACAACGACGAACACGTGCAAGCGATCGCGCGTCGCCATCTTGAGCATGACCGGCGCGTCGTCTTTCATCTTTCTGACGGCGCCACGTTTCTCGCCGGTCTCTCAGGACAGCACTTCGATTTTATCTTTGCCGATACGTGGCCAGGCAAATATGACCATCTGGAGGACGCCTTGGCGCTGCTGAAGCCGGGCAGTCTGTACATTATTGACGACATGTTGCCCCAAGCGAATTGGCCCTCTGGACATGAGAAAAAAGCCGCGGCGTTGATCGCAACATTGGAGCAGCGAGCCGATGTCACGATGACCAAGATCACCTGGGCGAGTGGTCTGATTCTCGTGACCAAGCGCGAGCGCCAATAGGGGAGGTTCGTAGAGAGCTCGGCTCGCCACGTGGTAACCTGCTCTTCGCCGGGCTGTTTCTCGTGTGGCGGTATCAAACCCGCAGGAAGCCAAGCACCGTGACAATGGACGATCCTATGTGGTCCATGCGTTGTTCGTTATAAAAGGGAGAAGTTCCTCTGCTGTCAGGATTACTTGCCGCCAGTCTGCTCACCGGGTTAAGCGCCATCCACTGCTACTGGGCTTGCGGCGGGCAGTGGGGGAAATCCTCCGTGATCCCCGAGGTGGAAGGGAAGTTACTGTTCCATCCCGGAAAAGGCGTGACCTTGCTGGTGGCTTTCCTGCTCGCGTTGGCGGCCCTCACGATTGTAGGACAGCTTGGGCTCTGGGGAGCGGCGCTCCCTGCTTGGCTCTTCTTCTGGGGCACCCGGTTGATCGCCGGGGCCTTTTTCTTGCGTGTCATTGGGGACTTTCGCGTGGTGGGCCTCTTCAAACAGATACGCACAACCCGGTTTGCCTATTGGGATAGTCGTTTGTATGTCCCGTTGTGTATGACTATTGCGGTCCTGACCTTTTTCGCGTCGGGGCGCAATTAACCATTGTTTATGGAGCGAACGAACATGTTCTCCCGTGAAGGCCGCCAAAAGAGGGCCGAGGGTGGACGCCATCTGGTGACGCTTTTGCAGAAGCTGCGGTACCTCAGCAGGACTTACGGCAATGACCAGACCAGATCACGCTATTCGTCCATTCTTCCGGATAGAAACAGGCGAACGGCTTAAAAATGTCTGGGGCGTGGGCAAACGCTTGAAGCCACTCTGAGCCCCCCGGCGCTTCGTCACTCACGCGTACGAGAGCGCGCATGTCGTCGTCCATCTCCGCAAACGGTACTGGGTTCTTCTCTCCTCAGGCCCCTGCCGACCGCGTTGTCACCAACCGTGATGACTATGTTCTCCTCCTGGCCACCACGGTCGCAGCCGCTTACAGCAGTATTCGTGCTTCATCAATGTAGATTCGCTCTTCGCTTAATTTTCCGACCTCATCAAAGCAATAGACTATGCACATTGGCACGGACACCGCCTGCCCCTTGGTGTTGGTAAAGTGCAATACGTGTTCAGCAATGATGCTGTTGGGACTCACGTGACGTTGCGTCACCTCGAAGCGGAAGTCCGGGAGCGCATTGAGTCGGATTTCATACGAGCGGCGAATCTTGTTGGGGCCCGTGGTGGGGATGCCGTTGTACACTACGTGCGGGTTCGGATTTGTGCTGAACGTGGCCATGATGGCATCCATATCCCGGGCATTTTCGGCGCGGACATGTTCTTCTACGGTCGCAAGTCGTGCGAGTTCTGTCGCGGTCATGATCTTCCCTCCTTATGCTGAGGCTGCGAATCGCAGTGGGAGGGTTTGTACCCCACGGACGATAACCGAGGCAATCTGCGGCAGCGGCTCTTTCGTGCAGGTAAACGGGGGGCAGTCAAACAACAGAGCGTGGAGGGCCAGGCGTCCTTCTAACCGTGCCAAGGGAGCACCCAGGCAATAATGGATGCCATAGCCAAATGCCACATGGTCTTGGGGATTGCGGGTGACATCAAAGTGGTCCGGGTCAGGGAACTTGCGGGCATCGCGATTGGCTGCACCTAAGAGCAAGAACACGGTCGCGCCGGCAGGAATCTTGCCATTTGCCAACGTGACCTCGCAGGTCGTCACGCGGGGCAGCAGTTGCACTGGCGAGTCATAGCGCAGGATTTCTTCCACCAGCGATGGCACCAACGTGCGATCCGCCCGGACTTTAGCCATTTCGGCGGGATGGCTCAGTAAGTTGCGCACCGCGTTGCCGATCAAGTTGGTCGTGGTCTCATTCCCCGCCAACAGGAGGAGCATCGCTAGTCCCAGAATCTCCGAAGCCGAGAGACTGTCACGTTCCTCCTCGGCACGCACCAGCGCCGTAATCACATCCTCTCCAGGTTCGGTCCGCCGCCGCTCAATTAACCGCTCGAAATAGCCACGTAATGCGGCGCCACTCGTGCGGACACGGGCCCGCACGGTTTCCTCGGTCGGGCGGCTGGTGCCGAGGACGACATCATCTGACCATTGTTTGAATTGATTGAGCTGCGCGGAGTCAACCCCAAGCATTTCCGCGATCACCGTTGTGGGCAGGGGGCCCGACAACGTCGTAACCAAATCGCCTTCCGTTTGGCTTCTCAGCGCGGCAATCAACTCCTGCGTGATTGCTTGCACGCGCGGTTCCATGGCTCGGATCAAGCGGGGGAGGAATCCTTTGTTGGCCAATTTGCGCAGCCGCGTATGATCCGGAGGATTGATATCCAGAATCCACGGAATCTCAGGGGTGGGGTTGAGGTCCCCCAGCGTCTGGCCGGTAAACCCAGAAGACGAGAATATCTGTGGATTGCGCAGAGCGAAGTCGACGTCAGCATAGCGACTGAGCGCCCATGCCTGCATCGGTGCGATCCAGTACACCGGGGCGTGCTCCCGCATGTAGGAATAATATGGATAGGGGTTGTCGATCACGTCGGGTGAGAGGGGGTTGTAGTCCATCAGACGATGCTCCTTTGTTACGAGGTCTTATCCACGCCGCTTCTGTCGCTCGCGTAGGAAGAGGAACAGCGGCAAGCCCGCAGCAAACGCCACGAACCACGGGCTGCGAGCAGTGCAGAGCCGATCTCTCGCATGGTCAGAAGATATCCTTTCGCGAGTTTGGAAAGATGTTGTGTAACAGAAAAGGTGCATTGTGCAATCTTTGTAATAACCCTCGCGGCAATCACGTAGCGGGCGAGTGATTGGCCCGCGACGCGATTGCCAATGAGCCGCGCGTTCAGTGGGGGGAGATAAGGAGACGCATGACGGCTTTATTCCTCACGTGCGGGATGGCGGCGAGGGGAGAGGATCGAGAGCGTAACTCGTACTCCGCCCCCCTTTCGGACTGCGGACAAGAATGCCGCGTGCTACGAGAAACAGAATGTCGCGCAGGGCCGTGTCCTGGGAACACTTGGCGAGCTTGGCGTATGTAGTCGTCGTGAGCTTGCCCGCAAAGCCATCGAGCAAGCGATTCAGCACAAGGCGCTGGCGCTCACTGAGGACGACTCCTTGGATGCTCTCCCAGAAGCGTGCCTTTGCGAGAACGACGCCGAGCATGATTTGTGCGCCGTCAATAGCGCGACCCAAACAGCCGAGGAACCATTCCATCCAGAGCGTGATGTCCAAAGTCCCCTTTTGCGTTTTCTCAAGAACGTCGTAGTAGGCTCCCCGCTCGTGCCGAATCTGCGCCGACATGCTGTAAAAGCGTTGTGGGCTGCTTTCCGAGCGTGCCAGAGCCATGTCGGCGACAGCGCGCGCCATGCGCCCGTTCCCATCGTCGAAGGGATGGATGGTCACGAACCAGAGATGAGCCAATCCGGCCTTGAGCACCAGATCCATCTCGACGTTGGCATTGAACCACTCAAGGAATGTCTCCATTTCTCCATTGAGTCGTAGCGCCGGGGGCGCCTGGAAATGGATACGCTCCTTGCCGACCGGACCGGACACCACCTGCATTGGGCCAGTGCTGTCGTCACGATAGGTTCCCACCCGGATTTTCGTCATGCCACTCCGCCCAGTGGGAAACAGAGCCGCATGCCACGAAAAGAGCCTGTCGGCGGTGAGCGGCTGGTCATAGTGGCGCGTGGCGTCGAGCATCATTTCCACGATGCCTTCGACATCGCGGTCGGCGGGCTTGAGTGCGCCGATATCCATACCGAGACGGCGGGCAATTGAGGACCGGACCTGTTCCGCGTCCAATTGTTCCCCCTCAATCTCGCTACTTTTGAGCACGTCGGTCGTCAGGGTTTGCAGTATCGCTTCCTGGCGGAGGGTGAAGCCCAGAGCTTCCATGTGACCAATCAATCGGCCCTGCCGGTGGCGGACGGCAGCCAGAGGTTCGGCGAGCAGTTCGCGGTTCCACGTAAACCGGGGCCAGTCCTGCAGTTGATAGATATACATTCTCCGCACTTCCCGCGGAGATCATAACCTGCAATCACCGCAGGAACAATTATTCACCGCAATTAATACGGAGCATACGAAGGAAAGATCACTTGATCCTCCTCACCCTAGCCCTCTCCCAGCCGGGAGAGGGAATTCGGAACTCGGACCTCGGAACCCAAAAACTCGCGAACTTAATACCATTGGGCTCCACGCCGGGCTCTTCAGTCGCCACTTCTACCGATCCTCCCGAAACAGCGTCCCGTTCTGTTGTAGCCGCGATATCTCTGTCTCCGAATAATGCAGATACTCCCGCAATACCTGGTCGCCATGCTGCCCGAGCAGGGGCGCTTGCAGCTCCGGCAGGTCCGGATAGGCGGAAAATTTCAAGGGAAAGCCCGGAATGGTCACGGTGCCAAGGATCGGGTCGGGCACCGTCCGCACCATCTGCCGCGCCTTGAAATAGGGGTGCTCCAGCGTGTCCAGCACTGACAGTACGGGCGCACAGGCAATCCGATGTTGTTCCAGCACCGCTAACGCCGCCTCATCGCTGGAAAAGGTTAAGAACCATTCTTGGACAAGCGGGTTCAAGATCTCACGGTTCTTGACGCGGGCGGCGCCCGTGGCGAAGCGCGGATCGTTGAGCAGCTCCGGCTTGCCCATGGCCTTGACCATATTGGCCCACTGTCGATCTAACACCAGGATGAAAATCCATCCCTGTGGCGCTTTATAAATTCCACACGGACAAATCTGATTGTGATATTTGCCCATGCGCTGAGGGACAAACTCGCCCCCAGTGAGGGAGTGACTTTGCAGGCCGAAATCGTGCATGTGGTAGAGTGCGTCGATCATCGCGATATCGATATATTGCCCCACCCCAGTTTTTTCCCGGTTGTACAGGGCGTAGCCCAGCGCGGCGAAGGTATGGACACCGGTCCCCACATCCGCGATCCCAATACCCACGAACGTCGGTGGACCATCCGGCTCTCCGGTCATGGACATGAGGCCAGAAAAAGCCTGGGCGATCATGTCGTACCCAGTTTTGTGGGCTAGGGGACTGTTCCGTCCAAAGGCCGAGAGTGACGCCATGATGACGCGGGGATTGATCTGCTTGAGCGCTTCATAATCGAGTCCGCGCTTTTGCAGAACGCCAGGGCCATAATTCTCCACGACGACATCCACTTTCGTGACCAACGCACGTAAGATGTCGAGGGCTTCCGGGTGGTGCCAATCGAGGCACAGACTCTTTTTGCCGCGATTTTGCTGGACGAAGTAGCCACTGCGCCCGGCTTTGATCGTCGGCAGCAAACGCGCCGGATCCCCCATGGGCGCGATCTCGACTTTGATAATGTCCGCCCCCATCTCGGCCATCAAGCGGGTGACCGTCGGACCCGCCAGATATTGGGTAAAGTCGAGCACTCGACACCCGGTGAGCATTCCAGTGTAAGCGTGCATGTCCGTCATGTTTCTCTCCTTCCGCGATTGTGTCGCACGCGGTCCTGTTCATGCCCTGGAAGTGACGCGATCAATCGCCGCGAGTCCCTCCAACGCCAAGCCGTAACCGAGCCCGTCCAGCATCAAGCGTTTGAGCTGCTGGGTCAACGAGACGCGCGTATAACGCAGCGTGAGTGGGGGCTGTTTGGCCAACTGGGCCGCTAACTCCCAGGCGCGCGCTGAGAGCTGGGCCTGCGGCATCACTTCGCTGACCACCCCAAGATTCAGTGCTTCTTGGGCGGAGAGCGTCTGACCAGTGAGCAGGAAATAACGGCCACGATTAGTGCCCAGTAGGAGCGGCCAGACTAAGTGGACCCCATCGCCAGGGACGGTCCCATTCGGAAAGTGGGGCGCGTCTTGGAATGAGGCCGTATCCGCCGCGATCACAATGTCACAGAGGACGGCCACCTCGGCATGCACAAGCGCCGGCCCATTGACTGCGGCAATCATCGGGACCTCAATGTCGAGTAGGGTCATAAGCAAGCGTTTCCCTTCCCAGTAAATCTTGTCCCATCCGCGCGGAGTTCCCATCCCGCTGCCAAAGCTGGCAACATCAACTTTGGCGCAGAAAGCGTCCCCGGTGCCAGTCAGAATAACCACCTTATTGTCCGGGTCCGCGCTTATATCAGTGCAGGCGTAGGGCAGTTCCCGGTGTACACTCTCACTCCACAGCAAGGGGCCGCCGTTACTGTGCAGCGTGACCTCCAAAATGCCGTCGCGTCGCTGCATCTTGATGGTCTCGTATTTGGTCGCATACTCCTCAAATCGCGTCATCATCATTCTCCTTGTCCGAGTCCCGAGGTCTTCCCTATCGCCTGACATGCTGGGAGACGAGTGGCAGACCGTGAGGCTCACCTCAGGTCAGTTTGTAGAACTGCATCGCGCTGTCCGCCAACACGTGCCGGCGGAATTTTTCCGGCAGCTTCGCGGCAATCATGGCGGGAGCACCGGGGAAGAATCCATCGGGATGTGGATAGTCAGTGGCCCAGAGGATTTTATGGGGGCCCAAATACTCAGCGAGATACGCGAGGCTGCCCTCGACTGGCTCGAAAGAGATCCAGCACTGTCGTCGGAAGTAGTCACTCGGTTTCATCCGCAGCCCAGAGTCGTCGAACACGTCACCGTCTTGGAAGTGCCGATCCATACGGTCGAGCCATCCCGCGATCCAGCCGCCTCCTGATTCCAGAAAGGCAATGCGTACTTTCGGGAACCGCTCACAGACCCCACCCCAGATGACGCTCAAGCAGCCGATCATCATTTCCATGGTGTGCGACACAATATGTTTGGCCCCATGACTTTTCACGCGGTCGACACCCATTGCTGGGGTGGCACCGGGCCCTTCGTGGACCCCCGTGCCTTCGTGCAGACCAATGGCAAAGTCGAGTTCTTGCGCCTCGGCCCAAAACGGTTCGTAGTCCACATGATCAAGCGAACGATTGAGATACGGATCGGGACGGACAAACCCGCTCCGCATGCCAAGTTCCTTGCGGGCATAGCGCATCTCGATGATGGCGAGTTCCACCGATTGCAGCGGTAACATCGCCGCGCCAAAGAGACGATCTGGATACGGCTTGCAGTAGTCCGCGAGCCAGCGATTGTAGGCGCGACACAGCGCGGCGGCGAACGGCGGGTCACTGGCCGCGCCACAGAACAGCCCCAGTGTGGGATAGAGCACCACCGCATCAATGTTATCCACATCCATGTCCGGGATGCGTGCATGGGGATCGAAACCGCCTTTCCTGCCCTCAATGTAGCGGATATTGGTCGGGGCCACGCCCTGCCGCGCCCCGATCGCCCCGGCAAAGCCCAGTCCTTTTGGGCCGCCCAGCACTTTGCCCTCAATCCGTAATCGCTCTTGTCCATCCGTATCGACAAAGAGCTGGGGCGCCCGTGCGCGGTAGGCTGGGTCCAGATAGTCTTGCCAAAAGTCGGGCGGCTCGAGGACGTGTCCGTCGGCGTCAATGATATTGTAGGTGCGACTCATGGTGGTTCTCCTTTTTGGGGGGCATGCTCCATCCCCGCGTTCCGTGTGGAAGAAGGTGTTTGTCCCTATAATTTGAGGGTATCATGAGATCCACGCCATAGGGAATGTCGCCCAACTGCTCCTCAATCCATTGCAGATCCCTTTCCAGTCGCTCGTCGCTGTGGAGCGCGGCGCCGAGGTGCGGGACAGATCACGCGTTCTTCTGTTCTTTGAACGCGGTGAGAAAGTCCTCCAAGCCGAGCGCACCGATGACGTTGAGGTTATCATCAAGCACCTCAAATAACGTCCCGTCCTTTCCGCGTACACTGTAAAACACCACTCCTCCGTCCTCTCCTGCTCCCTCCTGATGGGGGTCCCCCGGCGGGCTGGTGGTGTAGCTGCCAACTGGGCGGATCTCTTTGAGTTGGCCATTGGGTTCATACAGTCGATGTTCGCCTTGGACGACGAGCGTGTTGGTCAGCGCCAAATGGCGATGCAGAAAAATCTTCTGGTTGGGCGGAAATTTGAGTACGAAATCGACGATCTTCTGGGACACATCGACATCAAGCATGGCAAACACAAAATGCTTGAAGTCCCCCAGTTCATACCAACGAATATGGCGATCATCGAAAACGTAAGACGTGGTGGCGGGCGCGACGGATGTGGCCATGATCTCCCCTCCTTATGCTGCGGCTGCAAATCGCAGTGGGAGGCTTTGTACACCACGGACGATGACCAAGGCAATCCGCGGCAGCGGTTCTTTCCTGGGTGCGGGCGGGTCGATTAGCTGGGCTGACCCAGATGCGCGCCTCGCGGTGGCCATTGGCCATAACCGCATGACCCACGCACCGAGTGAGGTGTTTGCGCCGATCCGCGCTGCACTCGAAGACGATGCGCGCCAGTGGTTCGACGAATCGGCAACACAGCCGTGACGTGGTTTACGGCATACTTACAACCGTAGGCGACCCCGTGCCTGTCCGTCGCGCTACGTCTCAATGTCATAGATCCCGCACTGCGGGGATCACGTGTTCCGCGAAGTTGCGTAGGTATTCCGCGGACTGCTCCCAACTCATGCCGGCTCGTCTCGCCATCACATGCAACTCGTCCGGTGCGCCACTCGCGTACACCTCCCGCAGTTCCGTGATCGCTTGCTCGGGGGTGACAAACAGTCGCTCCCAGTTGGGCAGATCCTCGGGTTGCTCGGGCACCGTGTCCATCATCAATTCGGTGTACGGGTGAACGCCCTGCCGTTCATAGTGGAAGCTCGCAAACGCGCCTGCGCGATGCCGTGCCCAGGCCTTCTCTGGATCGTCGGTGACAAAACAACTGCCGAAGGTATGAATCTTGGCGGCGTCGGGACGCCGCTCCTGTTGCGCGCACACCCCGCGCCATTTCTCAAGCCACTGGTGCCACAGCGCTCCTCCCGTGAGGCTGGTGAAGAAGCCGCCCCAGGCGCCAACATCAAGACCCAAGCGTGCCACGCGCGACATCGCCTTCGCGGTAAACGGGGCGACGACGAAGGTCGGCGGATGGGGTTTCTGTAACGGTTTGGGATTCAGCCAGACGCCCTCCAGGTTCCAGTGCTTCCCCTGAAAATCGAAGGGGCGGTCTTCTGTCCAACAACGCAGCAGCACTTCCAGCCCTTCTTCGAGGAGACTGGGCCGGTGCTTGGGGTTCAAGCCGAGCATGCGAAACTCCATGTCGAACGTCTGGCCCACTTGGCCGAGGCCTACGTCGAGACGGCCATTGGACAGAATGTCGAGCACCGCGAGCTGCTCCGCGAGGAGCACCGGGTGGTAGAATGGCAACTGGATGATATTGGAACATATACGCACCCGCTGCGTGCGCATGGCAGCGGCGGTCAGCGTGACCGTGATCCCTGGATTATAGCCGTCGGGATCCCCGTGGTGTTCGCACAGGCTGATGGCATCGAAGCCCAGCCGTTCCATCTCCTGCATGTGGGCCAACGCGCCCGCGTAGAACTCCGGCCACGGCGTGAACCATTGGGGCTGAGGTGGGTTGCGAAAATCGTACAAGACGCCAAATTTCATCACTCGCTCCTGCGCTGCGTCTCCTCGGGAGACGCAAGGAAAGGCGCTCTTCTTCCAGTGCTCCCTCCATACCTTTTTCTGATGACCCGTGGCAACACGGTCCCCTGTCTTCTCCGTGCGATGCCGGAGCGTGAGACCAAACGCGCGAGCGACTTCGTGGACACGTGCGAGACTCGCGGCTTGATACGCCGTGGCTTTGTACCGCAGAACTTGCTGCGGTGACGCCGAGCTTGTGTGCGAGCGCTTCTTGGCTGAGCCCTGCGGCAATGCGTCCCTGAATCAACGTTTTCGGCAAGTCTGCCCATGAGGTCAGGGCCAGCACCCTTTGTTTTCCCGACCGCAGCCCTTCGTATGCGGTGAGATCACACGAAAGGTCTGCCAATTGACTCCGCAGAGCGTCACGCTGGGCTTTGTGCAGGACTGGATGAGCGGTGCGCTTTCCTTCTCTCCGCAGTTCTCTGAGCGCCTGGGTACACTTGTCGGCTTGCGCTTTGGTAATCCGGTATTGTCGTTCGTTCTTAATCATAGCCGCCATCGCCTGAGGTTGAGGGTCAAGATGCCCTTTGCCGTTCCAGTCTCGTTCTCCGTTGGAAAGAAATCCAGAAACGTTTTGCCGATGAGGCATTCCGGGAGGCTGGACGGGAAGCATTCTCCCAAAAATCGAGCTTTCTGTGCTGCCTGTGAGCGCGAGAAGTCCCAAAACACCGGCTTCAGTTGGTCGGGCTTCACGCCCGCCACGGCCCAACACACATCGACATCACCCGGGTGTGCTTTGGTGGTTCGGGCTTCCAACTCTTTCCACGAGTCGTGCATGTTTCCCGAAGCCTCTTTGTCCGAAACTGTAGGAAAGGATGGCATAAGAGTTGCGATAGCAGAAGGGAAATCAACAGACTTGTAGTGAATTGGAGACCATATGCAGACCATCAGAAGTAGCAGAAGTAGCTCGAACTCTGCGCACGTACTCCTCTGTACTTTTCTCGTGACGATGCTCGGTTGTGCAAGTGGTGGTCTCTCAACGCGAGAGAAAGGAACGCTTGGGGGGGCTGCGCTGGGAGCTGGGGTGGGAGCACTCATCGGTGAAGCTACCGGTGGGAGGCCCGGCAGAGGCGCGCTCATTGGTGGAGCATTGGGTGGCCTCGGCGGCGCCCTGACGGGGAACGCAATGCAATCACAAGAGGAAGAAAGCATTGCCCAGCAACGAGAACTCGAACGACAACGCTATGAAATCGAACGTCAACGTCGGGATGTGGAAGATCTGCGGCGCGACCGCTACTACGATAATGAATATCCACGGGATCGGTATTGAGATCCCTACTCTGATTTCGCGTCTCCCCGGTACTAAGAAATACCATGCGGATAGCATCCAAAGTACGCTCGACGGTACTTGCAGACACTTGTGATGAGACAAAATTGAAAGTGTAGAGATTTTAGCCAGGACACTGTGACCAATACGCTACACAGTCCATAGACAAGGTACACGTACATAACATGAGACGGGTCTCTCTCCTTTAGGTGGCGCATTCACTCAGGGGCCTTTAGGAGAACCGGGCGATCCACCGGGAGTAGCCCTAACAGTCTGACTGTGTGGTTTTGATGAACATGCTTTCCTGTCGGGGCCTCATGACCGTCTAGGTGTTCAATCGCTTCATGAAAATTTCACAAGAAGTGAAAAACTTTGAAATCGAGGGCATAATCGACCC
The DNA here is from genome assembly GCA_031389045.1 of Deltaproteobacteria bacterium. Lineage (GTDB taxonomy): Bacteria > Desulfobacterota > Binatia > Bin18 > Bin18 > JABFSC01. Next base: position 13,556 of record JANMSE010000648.1, read on the forward strand.
TACGTAGACTGGAGATATTATGAACCAGCGTGTTGGAAACGAACAACCTGTTGTAACGTTCCAAGAATTGCTTGGCTCGCGCCTAGCGCTACGGGCCGAGGAGAGCTGCGAGTTTTGCAACGCGGGGGTCATGGCCGAGCATTCATATATGGTCAATCTTTCCACGCGTAGCCTCATAGGTGCGTGCCGCTTTTGCTACCTGTTGTTTACGCTTGAGGGGGCGGCGCAGGGCAAGTACAAGGCCGTGCCGCAGCGATATGTGCACGTGTCCAATGCGGTCTTTCCCGACGCTCACTGGGAGAAATTCCATATTTCTGTGGGGGTCACGTTCTTCTTTCTCAATACGCGTTTGGGTTGCATGACCGCCTTGTATCCGGGGCCCATGGGAGCTGCGGGATCAATGCTCCCCTGGGAAACGTGGGATGAGATTGTGCACGTGAATCCTCTGCTTGATAGCTTAATCTCCGACGTCGAGGCGCTGTTGGTCTATACTACGAAGCACCGCGAGAGGATGGAGTATTATCTTGTTCCTATCGACGTCTGCTACGAACTTGTCGGACATTTCAAGCGGTGCTGGAAGGGGTTCGATAGTGGGAAAGAAGCCCGGAACGTAATCGAAGACTTTCTTACCCGTGTACGCACACGCAGTGCACAGGAAAATCCACGGCTCACCCAAGCTCAACCGGATGGCGAGATAGTTGTCGCGCCACATCTCAGAGAACCAGGGATAGGGCGGTGAATAGTAAATTCACCAGATGACTCGAGAAGGAGGTGCTCGTATGACACACGCCGACTTATGCCAGCGGATCGTTGAACACACACAGGAAGCGATAATTTATGCAGATCGCGATGGTCTTATTCAGCTCTGGAATCAAGGGGCCACGGCAATGTTCGGGTATGAGGGTGAGGAGGCCATTGGACACAGTCTGGATCTCATCATTCCCGAACGCTTACGTGGAAGACATTGGCAAGGCTATCACCACGTCATGGAAACTGGCGTCACGCGTTATGGGAGCGAAGTGCTCGCTGTTCCCGCCGTGCGAAAAGATGGCCAGCGCCTCTCGATCGAATTTACTATTGTGCTGATGCAAGACTCGGACGGTATCCCGATAGGAACCGCGGCTTTAATCCGCGATGTCACAACGCGCTGGCAACAGGAGAAAGCGCAGCAAGAACGTATCGCCACGTTAGAGAAAAAAGTCGCAAACTTGGAAGAGAATCAACACCAACAGTGATCGTTTCTCCCAAAAGGACAACGATCTCCCGCAGATTACCGGGATTATGTGAAACATGCTTCCGATCAGTGTTGCTACACATCACTTGATATGGATTTGTCTGGCGACACGAAGGGTGCCTCTTCGCTACGAAGTCTCACCGTAAATCGTCACTCACCGGCACGCGTGGCGGTGTTGCTTTTGCGTACACTTTTAATCGCGATACCGTGAATGAGGATGGGTGCCAGGTGGAGGTTACGTCTTCTTTCCCAATGCCATGTGATAGGCATTGCCTCGCCTGGCGTTATAAGTCACATGTTGTTATTCTTATAGAATACGTGCATTGAATTTCTTTTTTCCATCGGCCAATTTGCTCACTCCATTCCGTTCATGGTTCGTCGCTCGTCCACAGGTCGAGGAGCCGATTCGGGCGGAACTCTTCAGTGTCGAACGTTTGGAGCAATATGCGGAAAGCCTTGCGGCTGCGCAACCCATCACGTCTACAAACCGTCATCAACGTCCGCTGTTGGCTCAGGTACAGAAGAACGGTCGCATCCTTCTCGCCTCATACCGCTCTATTGCGCAGGCGATCAGGGAGGAGCACGCGAGTACGCCCGCGGCTGAATGGTTGGTGGATAATTTTCATATTGTGGAAGAACAGGTCCGTGAGATCCGCGATGACCTGCCGCCTGGCTACTATCGACAATTGCCGAAGCTGGCCGCAGGACCTCTCGAAGGCTATCCACGCGTCTTCGGGCTGGTATGGGCGTTCGTCGCGCATACTGATAGCCGGTTTGACCCAGAGGCGCTGCGGCGCTTCGTGCGTGCCTATCAACGCATTCAACCATTGATGATCGGAGAGCTCTGGGCCATCGCTATCACGCTGCGCGTGGTGCTCGTCGACAATCTCCGGCGTCTCACGGAGCAAATGGTGCGGGGGCGAGCCGCACGTCAGGCTGCTGATGCGCTCGCCGACAATCTCCTTGGGCTTGAGAGCCAATCAACTGTGCCGAGGATGACGACGCTGCGGCGCCTTGAAGGTGCCCCGTTGGTCACGGCGTTCGCCGTCCAACTCGCGCTCCGCCTTCGCGATCAAGACCCGGCAGTGGTGCCGGCCCTGCGCTGGCTCGACGAGCGCCTTGCCGCGCAAGGAACAACCGCGGATGCCGTCGTCCGCGTCGAGCATCAACGACAAGAGGCGATGAATGTCACCGTTCGCAATGTGATCACGAGCATGCGGCTGATATCCACGTTTGACTGGGCAGAATTTTTTGAGAGCGTGAGTTTGGTTGACGAAGTGCTGCGTACCGACAGCGATTTTGCTGCGCTGGACTTTGCCACCCGCGATCGCTACCGGCATGCGATCGCGGAACTAGCCCGAGGCTCTCAACACCCTGAACTCGAAATTGCACGACGAGTCATCGCGCAAACCAAGCGTGCCGCACCTCCTTGTCAGGGAACCACTGCACTATCCGCGGAGCGACAAGCAGATCCGAGTTACTATCTCATCTCGAAAGGACGGATCGATTTCGAGCGCGAACTCGGCTTTCGTGTGTACCCAGGACGGTGGCTGCGGCGTGCCTATGCTACTGAGGCGACCCCTGGCTACCTGGGCACGATTTCTGTCATCGGCGGAATTATCCTTGCCCTGCTGCTTCTCACTGCGAGTCACTCTGGTGTAAGTGTAGTGGGTCTGTGGGTACTTGGGCTATTTGCCGCCGTGCCGGCGTTGGACTTAGCTGTCGCGTTGGTAAATCGTATCGCCGTCGCCTTACTGGAGCCACGAGCGTTGCCCAAGTTGGAACTTCGAGATGGAATTCCAGCACGTCTGCGGACCATGATCGTCGTGCCAACACTCCTGACCAATCCCGCTGATATCGAGGAGCAAATCAAACGGCTGGAAGTCCACTATCTTGGGAATCTTGACGGCGAGCTCCGTTTCGCGCTCCTCTCTGATTGGACCGATGCCACCGAGGAAACGACACCGGCAGACGATGCACTGCTGGCCGTCGCAGTCGATGGCATCGCGCGTCTGTGGACTGCGATCCCATCCTTGGCCGACGTGCCAGAGTACTGTGAGGTGGCGATACAGGACCTCACGACGCTCCGCACGCAATTGGCAGCCACGGGAATCATGCAGAGTGAGGGTGCGACTCGTATTGATGGTTTGATCGAGAGTCTTACGCGTTCCGCCGCAGCTTCTCGTACACTGATCCGCCGTCTGACGACGCTCGCTCAACGTACCAGGACCATGTTCGATGCCATGGAGTTTGGCTTTCTTTTCGATCCGCCGCGGAAGCTCCTCGCCATCGGGTATCGCGTGGCGGATAGCAGTCTCGACGCTAATTGCTACGACCTACTCGCCTCAGAGGCACGTCTTGCCAGCTTCATCGCGATTGCCAAAGGCGATGTGCCATCGACGCACTGGTTTTATCTCGGTCGTCCGCTCACGCCTGTAGGTCGGGGCGCAGCGCTCATTTCGTGGTCGGGTTCGATGTTCGAGTATTTAATGCCATTGCTGGTGATGTATGCGCCCCCAGAAAGTCTGCTCGACCAGACGTACCACTGTATCGTTGGCCGCCAGAGAAAGTATGGCGCCGAACGTGGGGTCCCGTGGGGCATTTCCGAATCCGCGTTCAACGCGCGTGATGTGGAGTTGACCTACCAGTATGCGAATTTTGGCGTGCCAGGCTTGGGGCTTGAGCGCGGACTCAGTGCTGACATCGTCGTCGCTCCGTATGCGACGGCACTGGCAGCCATGATCGACCCGCAGGCGGCGGCGCAGAATTTCGCGCGTCTCGCGAAAGCGGGCGGGAACGGGCGCTATGGCTTTTATGAGGCGCTCGATTATACGCCGTCACGGCTGCCGGAAGAGGCAGAGGTTGCGGTCGTGCGCGCCTATATGGCGCATCATCAAGGGATGTCACTACTAGCAATCGCCAATGTTCTTCATGACGGAGTTATGCGGACTCGCTTTCACGCTGACCCTCTGGTGCAGGCGACCGAATTACTGCTCCAGGAACGCACGCCGCGGAACGTGGCTGTCGCCCGTCCGCGAACTGATGAGGTACAGGTTGCTGCGCAGGTGCGCGATTTCATTCCCCCCGTCGTCCGTCGTTTCACCACACCACCCCACATAATGCGATTCCGCACACGCACTTACTTTCCAACGGGCGCTACGGGGTGATGGTCACGACCGCAGGCTCTGGCTATAGCCGGTGGCGTCAACTCGCGGTCACACGCTGGCGCGAAGACACAACGAGTTCTTTAACGGCCTTGGCGGCTTCGCCGCGGACGGGCCGAATATGTGACGATCTCAGGTGAGGGACAGTGGACACCGGCACCGTGGATCAACGTGATTGCCAATCCGTCCTTCGACTTTCAGGTGTCTGAATCAGCCGCAGGCTCCACCTGGTCACTTAATAGCCGTAAGAATCAGCTCACGCCGTGGTCGAACGATCCTGTCAGCGACCCGCCCAGCGAAACATTCTACGTTCGGGACGAGGAAACCAGGGAACTCTGGGGTCCGATACAAGGTCGAACCCTATGTGGTGGCAGCGGATGTGTATGCCGAGCCGCCGCATGTCGGTCGCGGCGGGTGGACATGGTACACGGGGTCCGCCGCGTGGATGTACCGCGCTGGCATTGAGTGGATTCTCGGCTTCCGTTTGCGGGGCACAAGGTTGTATGTGGACCCGTGCATTCCGCGTGCGTGGCGGAGTTTTCAACTCGATTTTCGCTATCACTCAGCGCGGTACGAGATCAGCGTGGAAAATCCGCACGGCGTGACACGCGGGGTTATGTCCATTGAGGTCGATGGCGCGGTACTCACTCACAGTTCAGGAATACTGCTCGTCGATGACGGGAAGACTCACTCTATTCGTGTTGTCTTGGGTTGAAGGGATAGCTTTCTATACTGCACGCGGGTACAAATTGCGCTTCTCTACGCGGGCATCAATGCCCGCGCTACCCAACTGCGCCGGATGCATCCGGCTTCTGAGCCCCGTTGACGGGGCGTGGCCTTGTCGCCCGGCGATTCATCGCCGGGAATATGGCTGTCCAACAAAATCGCAACGTCTCCCTGGGCAGTATATCGATTTATAAACCCCAACCCCTGAATGGTCACAGGGGACCATCCCTACGACACGCTCTCCTATTCTACGTACTTCTCACGATTCCCTCCCCGTGCAGACCACGACCCCCCTGCATAGGAATTATTAAGAATAAGAATGTTTCTTGTAGTCCTCAGCAAGCTCTGCTGTAATAAGTGGCGGATATGGCTGGGTTGTAGGGAGACGTCACAGCTAATGCGAAGTGCGGGACCGACCTGATAATGCGCCATTCTTTATTTTCCCAGTAGTAAGTTCGCTACTAACTACCGGTGTTACTGACTACCGGCTCATCTGCATAGTTTTTCAAAAGGGAGCAATATCCACCTCCATGGAGCATCGAGATGAACGTCCCTTGATTCGTGCCACCCTGAAAACGCAGACACAGCCGTATCACGATCGGTTGGAAGCCGTGCTGAATTTGCTGCAACGACCGTTAACGCAGACGGACTACCGCGTACTACTCGAACGCTTCTACGGCTTCTATCGCCCCATGGAGATCGCGCTAGCGCAGGTCTTAACAAATTCATCTCCGTTGGATTTCACCCGCCGACGGAAAACGCCGCTGCTCGAACGGGATTTAATCATTCTGGGTTCGTCCACTATAGATGTGCTCGCTCTTCCCCTGTGCCCATTCATTCCTGAGCTACCACACCTGACCCATGCACTGGGTTGTTTATATGTACTGGAAGGCGCGACACTCGGTGGGCAAGTCATTAGCCGTCGTCTTCATGAACAGTTCGGTTTCACGGCTGAGTCGGGCTGCGCTTTTTTCCAGAGCTACGGGAAAGACGTCGGACCAATGTGGCAGGCGTTCTGTACTGCGCTCACTACTCATGACACTACGGAGGCACGACGCGAAAACATGATCGCCGCTGCTTGCGAGACATTTTTTTTTACAGTTAACGGGGGAGAGGAGGCAGTAGGGAGACAGTAGTCAGTAGAGTCGAGAACGACGAGTCATAAACGATGAAGTATGAATGATGAATGATGAATAGAAAATGTCGCGGCTTCCATTCATCGTTCATCATGTCGCGTTCATCGTTTTTCCCCTGACTACTGACTACTGACTACTATTTTGCTGCCTCCTTAGAACGAAGGACATGCTCATGCGCTATGGTCCATTACTTATTGTCGAAGATAGTGATGAAGATTTTTACGCCGTACGGCGGGCGCTGGGGAGCACATTGCCCTGTGCGCTTGTGCGCTGTAGCACTGGAAATGAAGCTTTGGACTATCTACTTCAGCAGGGCAAGCATGCGCAGGCTGAACGCCCGACGCTGATTTTGCTGGATCTGAACCTACCCGGCAAAGACGGACGCACGGTGCTGGCCCAGCTCAAACAGGACTCGGTGCTCAAAAGCATTCCAGTTGTGGTGACGAGTACTTCCAGCAATCCGGTCGACATTGACTACTGCTACGCTACCGGCTGTAGCGGCTACGTTGTCAAACCCCTTGAGTACGATCGCTTGGTCGCAGCGTTGCAAAGCATCCGGACATACTGGTTGAGCACTGTAGTACTCCCGCACCTGCATGATTAAGGAGTACCAAGGTTGAGTGAACCTTTTGTGGGGTACGTATGCCGCAATGGAAGATCTTAATTATTGATGACAACCCAGAAGACCGTGCGGTGTATCGGCGGCAACTGCAGCGTGACCCGAACGTTGAGTACCTTATCAAGGAAGCGGATCTGGGCGGCGCAGGGTTGGCGCTGTGTCAGACCTTCGAGCCTGCGTGTATCCTGCTCGATTATCGTCTGCCCGATTTAGATGGTCTTCAGGTGCTGGCGCAGTTGCAGTCAAATATGACGCTCCCGACGCGTCCGGCAGTGGTGATGCTCACCGGGACCGGCAATGAAGCGCTCGCCGCGGAGGCGATAAAAAACGGGGCGCATGATTACTTGCGCAAGGGTGAACTCAGCGCGGAGAGTTTGCGGCTCGCCGTCGCGAATTCGATTGAAAAGGCCGCACTGCGACGCATGCTCGACGCTCAACGCCATGAACTGGAACACTTACACGCGGCCGTCCAGCAGACGAGTGAGTCCATCCTGATCACCGATGCGAATCTCGAGCCGCCCGGACCGCGGATCACCTTTGTCAATCCTGCCTTCACGACCATGACAGGGTATGCCGCCGAGGAAGTGCTGGGAAAAACGCCGCGCCTGTTGCAAGAGCCAAAGACCGACCGTGCGGTCCTTGACCGTTTGGCCCGTGACTTGACCGAGGGCCGAGTCTTTCATGGAGAGACGGTTAACTATCGCAAAGATGGCAGTGAGTTTGTATCGGAATGGCGCGTCGCTCCGCTGCGCGATGCCGAAGGGCGGGTGACACATTTTGTCGCGACGCAACATGATATCACCGGGCGCAAACAGGCCGAGGCGCAACGCGAACAGCTTCTCGCGGAGCTGCAGCGCGCCAATGAGGAATTTCAGCAGTTTTCCTACGTTGTCGCCCACGATCTGAATGAGCCGCTGCGCACCATCTCCAACTTTTTGACCATGCTGGCGCAGCGCTATGAGGGCGCGCTCGATGCCGAAGCCCATGAGTACATTACCTTTGCCACCGATGGTGCACAGCGCCTACAACAGATGATTCGTGATTTGCTGGCCTATACGCGAGTCGGACGGACGCCAGAGTTCGAGGCAGTGGACTGTGAGGCGCTACTCGCCCGCGTTGTGGAGTCCGTCCAACTGCAGATCACCGAGTGTGGTGCGGTCATTACGCATGATCCCTTGCCGATTGTTCGCCGAGACCGCACGCGCTTAATCCAGGTATTCCAGAACCTCATTGGCAACGCACTCAAGTTTCATGGCACAGCTCCGCCTCGGATTCATGTCTCGGCTATTCAAGAGGGTTCGCACTGGCGGTTTGCCGTGCGCGACAACGGCATAGGTATTGATCCAAGCCAGACGGAGCGAATTTTTCAAGTGTTTCAACGCTTACACACCCGTAGTGAGTATCCAGGGACGGGCATTGGGCTGACGATCTGTAAGAAGATCGTCGAGCAGCACGGCGGGCGTATCTGGGTGGAATCCCAGCCCGGCCAAGGGTCGATCTTTTATTTCACCGTGAGCGCTGAGGATGGAGAGAACAGAGAGTCGGCTTCTCTCTCGATGTCTGTCGCCACTTCGGAGACCATGCCAAGGAGGTGATCATGGCGCATGCTACTGCACTTACCAAGCGGCCTGTGGTGCCGATCGCGCATGGAGATGATCTGACGAATCCGGTCATACGCGTTCCTTCGCCATGGCTCTCTCGTCTCACCGTGCTTGCCGGTGGAATCGTGTTGACGCTCGGCATCGTCGTCATGTTCGGTTGGCATGCGGGGAATCTTGCGGTGATTCGCGTGCTGCCGACGGCAGTGCCAATGTATTACAACACCGCGCTCAGTTTCGTGCTGACTGGCATTGGGCTGCTCGCGATGGCGAGCGGGTGGAGTAGGCTCGCGCGCGTCACTGGGGGCATAGTCGCGACGATTGGAACATTCACTCTTAGTGAGTATCTCTTCGGCGTAGATATTGGTATTGACCAAGCACTCATGACCGATTGGGTGCACTTTGGCTCGGTGGCCCCGGGGCGCATGGCGCTGGCGACAGCGGTGGGCTTTACGCTCAACGGCGTGAGCTTGCTGGACATGAGTGACTCGATGATACAGCGGTCCGCCCGACGTATGGTACTGGCTGGTGTAGCTGGGACGGTCGTGGTGACGCTCGGGCTCATAACGGTGGGACTATATCTGAGCAACTTGATGACTGCCGAAGGCTGGGGCCACATCGCCCACGCGATGGCGGTTCATACGGCGATTGGTTTGATGCTTGGGGGCGCCGGTCTCCTGAGCTGGGTCTGGCAAGCTCAGGAACAGCCGCAGGGCAGCCTCCCGCCGTGGCTGCCGATGGGCGCTGGCGCCAGTGTGATGACCGCAACCCTGCTGTTATGGCAGGCGCTACTTGTGCAACAGCAGGATTTTCCTATTGCTGCTCGCACCGCGCTCCCTACCGTCTTGCTGCAGGGAGGGTTGCTGTTAGCCGTATTCGTGACATTAATCGTCTTCCTGGCGCAAAGAGCATGGCGGCAAGAGTTGGAAACGAGAGCGGTGAACCACGCCCTACAGCAAGAAATCGCTGCGCGCAAAGCGATAGAGGTAGCGTTCCGGGCCAGCGAAGAGCGGTTTCAGTTATTCATGGATTACAATCCCGCCATTGCCTGGATGAAGGACGAGGAGGGTCGGCATGTCTATCATAACCAGGCCTATGAGCGTCGCTTCGGGGTACGCTTGGCTGATTGGCGCGGAAAAACAGATTTCGACTTGTGGTCCGCCGAAGTCGCCGAAGTCTTTCGGAAGAATGACCTCGCTGTGCTCGCTGGGGGACGTCCACTCGAAGTCACAGAGAATACCCTCAGTCCCGACGGGGCTTCATGCACGTGGTGGAACTTCAAGTTTCCGTTTCAGGACGCAAGCGGAAAGAAATACGTTGCAGGGATCGGCATCGATATCACTGCTCGTGTTCAAGCGGAAATGGCACTCCGCACGCTCAACGCCGACCTGGATCGGCGCGTGCAGGAGCGTACGGCCGACCTCGCCCGCGCCACCGCTGATCTGCGCCAAATCGCCTATATCTCTGCCCATGATTTACAAGAACCCGTGCGCCAAATCGGCTTGTATACGCAGCTCGTCGCTACGCGCTCCCGTGACACACTTGATGCCGAAACCCAGGAAGCCGTCGCCTTTATCGTCGATGGCACCAAACGCATGCAGGCACAGTTCACGGACCTGATGCATTATCTCGAGGTGGACGAACACCCAGACACCATCGTCCGAACCGATTGTGAGGTACTACTGCAACAGGCCATCGCGGTGTTGCGCGACCCCATCTCCACGAGTGATGCAACCATTACGCATGACCCGTTGCCTACGCCTGCCGTTAGCCCTACGCAGCTCCAACTGGTCTTGCAGGAACTCCTTGGCAATGCCCTCAAATTTCGTGACAGCATGCCACTGCGCGTCCATGTGTGGGCCGAGCGAGAAGAGGGCGGTTGGCGCTTTGCCGTGCGAGACAATGGGATCGGCATTGAGCCACAATCCGTCGATCAGCTGTTCCGTTTCTTCCGTAAACTGCAACAGCGCACGGACTACCCGGGCACAGGCATGGGCCTGGCGATCTGCAAGAAAATCGTCGAACGCCACGGCGGGCGCATCTGGGTGGAGTCGGAACCAGGGAAAGGGACGACGGTGTATTTCACGATTAGTGGAAAAAGTAGTCAGTAGTCAGCGTGAAAAAATTAGTAGCCAGTAGTCAGTAGCCAGCATGAAGATTTTTGCATTGACCCGTCTTACTATTTGTTCTTTTTCTCTACTGACTACTGACTACTGACTACTGACTACTGGCTACTGGCTACTGGCTACTTCCAGTGCGACAAAGGAGCACGATGTGCATATTCTTGTAGTCGAAGATAACGTCGCGGATGCGCGTCTTGTCGAAGAAGCGATTCGTGACCAAAAGCGCTTTCACCAGATGTCTATCGTCGCCGATGGACGGGCGGCGATGACGTTTGTCCGTCAGCAAGAACCGTATACCGGCGTGCGCCGGACTGACCTGATTCTCTTGGACCTCAATCTACCCCACAAAGATGGCCGCGAGGTGTTGAGGGAGTGCAAAGCTGATCCCGCGCTGTGCCACATTCCCGTTATTATCTGGACGAGCACCCAGGCCGACGCCGAAGTGCGACAGATGTATGAGTTGGGCGCGGCAGCCTATTGTGTCAAACCCTTCGATCTGGATAACTACCTAAGTCTCATTCGCATGATTGTGGAGTTCTGGGGGCAGCGAGCGCGATTGGTGGTGGGATGAGTACTCGTCAGTCAATTCAATGCTGTGGGATAGATTTTCGTCATGCCCGCGCAGTCTGTCCCCGGTCTTCTAGGGGAGCGGGCATCCAGGAACCTCAAGCAGTAGCCGCGAGGTAACTTCCCTAGATTCCCGCTTTCGCGGGAATGACGTTCCCTTGGCTATTCCGCAAAACTTTCTGGACTGATTATTAGAGGCAAAAGCCAATTACAGCAGTCTTACGTTCAGTATGGCTGCTTTCGCTATTTCTCTTCCTGTCACTGGCATAGGAGTTGCTACGTAAAGAACACACGCGCGTATAGAAGCGTCCGACAGTGCCCGCACGGTTGCCGTCACGCAGTATCGCGTGTGCGGTGTTGTTTGCCAGACAATTGTGGAGATTTTATGTTGAAATTATCTCGTTGCGTTCTTTGTACGGTAAGTATGTTTTGTCTCAGTCAAGCAGAACTGGGAGTTAGCTCGCTTGCGTCTGCTGCTCCTCCGCCTTCTTCGGGAGAAGTGATCGCACGATGTGCGGATCCTGCACGAAGACCCACGTCCACCTACGAACAAGATGACCCGTGTTCACCCCAATGGTCGGAAAAGTTGCAAGAACAGTCCCAATCCGAGAATGAGACTGATTTCTTGGATTCTTTTCATTGGGGACCTCAGGAGCCAAGTGAATTCGACCTGCGCTTGCGGTATCGGCCTGGCGAACGACGGCCTTTGTGGGGATACTAGACGATAGTGATGTAACACAGGGAGGGAACGATCAGGAGAGAACATGGAGTTTTTTTCATTCCTCATTCCTCTGTGACAAAAACCTCACATCACAGGTGAGGAAAGAACCTCACCTTCAAGAAACACTGCCCAGCCACTTGCTCCGGAATTCGGTGCCTTAATAGTCTAAAAAAGAAAAAGGCCCGTAGGGAATAGAATAAAGGAGGGGGAACCCTACGGGCCTTGGCACCCCAGGGGGGAAGAACCTGGGAGTGAATCGTGCTTCTTGGCGGCTATCTCATATTACTGCTTGTGAGATTTTAGATGCGGTTACGCCGCTTTGGAAATTTCGCTCAGCGCTTCGCCCGCCGCTTGCTTACTCTGGGAATCCGTCGCAAAGTCACCTAACGAAACGATCCCAACCAAACCACGGAGCCCAGCCGGGACACGCGCGCCATTTGCGGGTGCCGCTGCCGCCCGAGCGCGTGGACGACACGCAGGACTACGAAATTCAGGAGGCCGACATCCGTCGGCTGCACCTGACCCCGACCGGAACCTTCGAGAGCGTCCAGCACATCGAGTTACCGGAGGTGCTCGTAATCTCATTTGTGGGAATCCCCTCTTTCAATCCCGCCCTCCCGCATGTGCTCTCGATAGGCTTTAGGAGTCAGGGCGAAGTGCGTCCGAAAGAGTGCCGTGAAGTGACTTTGGTCCGCGCACCCGACATTGAGCGCAA
>JANMSE010000029.1:0-14522 GCA_031389045.1 Deltaproteobacteria bacterium
AGCCCGGCCCGATACAGCCGTTGTCGTCGGGTCCCGCTCGCCAGCGCACGAAAGAGGAGGCCGCGAAAGACCATGAGGACATAAAACAGCACGGCGCTGAGGATCGCCATGAGAACGCCTGTCACCGAACCGTACAGTAGCTCGTTACTCCCGAACGTTGGCGCCGACAGATTGCCACTTTGGGAGACCACGGCCATGAACGGCAGCGGAGCGACAAACGAGAGCAGCGCGATCGCCACCAGTGGGGTGAACCATTCGATCCCGTTTTCCCGCAGAAAATCCACGCTTTCTTGCAGCATGTCGAAGCCGTCACTGCGCCCCTGATAGACAATTTCCGGGATTGGATTCAGGACAATCAGCAAGAGGAGATGGATCAACAAAGCGATGGGGCCAGCTCCCGCCATCCCAGGAAGGATGATGGACAGCGCGAGTTGCAGGATAAAAAAGAAAAACAGGATGGTAATGACTGGGCTCAGACATGGCCGCCAACTTTCGCGCAGGTCCGCGATGGTCATGCGGCTTCCCGCCACGACGCCCGCGATGAAGTACAGGTAGGAACTGGTACACACGGCCAGGACAAATCCCAGGAGGAATCCGCCCAGCATGCCGAGCGGGGCGGCGATGAGGCCGGCGATGAGGAGGATGACCCCGTACACGAGTGGGAGAAACGCGATCCACCAATTAGCCTGCACGTTTTTCCACGTATCGCGCGCCACTTGTTGGTAGAGTTGCAGGGTGGTGGTGAATAATACGCGCCAGTTCATTGTTGTTCAGTCCTTCCCGGAGCCTTGCTTCTTACCATGTGGAGGTGAGGAAAGAAATTGTCATCGTGAGCGCTCCAACATTTGCGCTCAATGGGAACCTCACGTAGGGTAGGGCGACTTTACACACCGTGGAGGAGGATTGCATGAGGAATCAGCTCTTTGCCCGCAAACCGCTGAAAATGTTGCTTGAAGAGATGGCCGGCGAACATCGGTTACGGCGTGTTCTTGGTCCTTGGCAGCTCACCGCGTTGGGGATTGGCGCGATTATCGGGACCGGCATTTTTGTTCTGACTGGTGTTGCGGCGCACGATAAAGTCGGCCCGGCTTTAACGTTGTCGTTCGCCGTCGCGGGTGCCGCCTGTATCTTCGCCGCGCTGTGTTACGCCGAATTCGCGTCGATGGTGCCCGTCGCTGGGTCCGCTTACACGTATGCGTATGCGACCCTGGGGGAACTGTTCGCCTGGATCATCGGCTGGGACTTGATCTTGGAGTACGGGGTGGCCAGTGCCACGGTGGCGCATGGCTGGTCCCACTATTTTCAGGATTTCATAGGGATATTTGGCCTCAAACTCCCGCATATTTTCACCAATGCCCCGTTTGATTTTGATCCCACCACCGGTCTGCTGGTGGCGACGGGGACGCTGTTTGACTTACCCGCGTTGGTGATTTCGGTGCTTGTGACGATCGTGCTTGTCATTGGCATTCAAGAAAGCGCACGGATGAACGCGGCGATGGTCGTGGTGAAATTGGTCGTGGTCCTGTTCGTCATCGTGGTGGGCGCGTTCTATGTCGATCCCCAGAACTGGGTGCCGTTCGCGCCCTACGGCTACACGGGAATCAGTATTTTTGGCCATACGCTCATGGGACAAACCGGACCGGCGGGAGAACCGCTGGGGGTACTGGCTGGCGCGGGAACCATCTTTTTCGCCTATATCGGCTTTGATGCCGTGTCGACGCAAGCGGAAGAGGCGCGCAATCCGCAGCGCGATGTGCCGATTGGCTTGATGGCGTCGCTTGTGTTGTGCACCATTCTCTATATCGCGGTGGCGGCGGTGCTGACCGGGATGGTGCCCTACGACAAAATCAATGTCGATGCGCCGGTGTCCGATGCGTTTCGTCAGGTCGGGTTACCGTGGGCGCAGTTCTTGATTTCGATTGGCGCGCTGACAGGGATTACGTCGGTGTTGTTGGTGCTGATGCTGAGCCAGCCCCGGGTATTTTTGGCGATGGCGCGTGACGGGCTGTTGCCTAAGAGTTTCTTTGGCGCCGTGCATGAACGCTATCAGACGCCCTGGAAATCGACGATTCTCACCGGCATTTTTGTCGGGCTGATGGGGGCGCTCATCCCGTTGCGCGTGCTGGCCGAGCTAGTGAACATCGGCACCCTGCTCGCGTTTGTGATTGTGTGCGCGGCGGTGTTGGTGATGCGGCGGATTAGTCCCGAGACGGCACGGCCCTTCCGCTGTCCTATGGTGCCGCTCGTACCGATCTTGGGGATCGGATTTTGTCTCCTACTTATGTTCTCGCTGCCGTCGGAAAACTGGCTGCGGTTGTTTGTCTGGCTGGCGATCGGGATCGTGATTTACTTTGTGTACGGCAGGCACCACAGTGTGTTGGGAAAGTCTCAGGCAAGTCCAGGGCAGTCCAGGGCAGTCTAGGACAGTCTCGGAGAGGTTCGGGGCAGGTCCAAGGCAAGTCAGAACTTCCCCGAGACGTATTTTCGACCTGCCCTGGACTCGCTTCAGACTTGTCTCAGACCTGCCTGAGACTTCTTTGAGACTTGCCCTAGACTTGTCCGAGACTGGCCTGAGACTTGTCTTGGACTTTATTCCGGCTCGTATTTGACGAGCGTCCGCGAACCGTCCGCGAGTCCGTCACGGAAGCTCTTTTCGTAGGACGACCAGCCGTCGGCGTACTTCTTGGCGAAACTCTCAAACATCACGGTATTGACCGCGGCGTCTTTCACCACGGACCCTTTGGCATTGAAGGCGGGACCATCGGGCTTGCCAATCGCGATCTTCGCTTTCGTGTGGCCAGCTTGGATGCGCTTCACCCGATGCGTGGTGGTGGGAGAGCAAACCCACACCGCGCCGTTGTGATGAAAAAACCAGATTTCCGCGGCCTTGCCGAACTGGCCACCCTTGCGCTCGCTCTGGATGTAGACGTACTTACTGCTGTCGAGCGTCTTTTGTTGTTCGGCGGAAAGTGGAGCGCTCTGGGCTGGAGTGGTCATGCCACTGACGCCAATAACCAGAGCCACGAAAAACCATATCCAATGAGAGCGTTGCATAATCATCCTCCTTGTCTTGTGGGAGAGAATGGGTCGTCACACTATCGTTGACTACTGCCCCGTCGGTGCGCTGACGGTGATCGACTTAATCGTCACCGCTTCAACCGGTACGTCGGAGTGCGGCCCTTTGCGGCCAGTTTGGACCCGTTCGATTTTCTGGACGATGTCGAGTCCTTCGGTGACTTTGCCGAACACGCAATAGCCAAAGCCTTGGGCCGTCTCGCTTTGGAAATTGAGGAAGTCATTGTTCTTGACGTTAATGAAGAACTGCGCGGTCGCGCTGTGTGGATCATTCGTGCGTGCCATGGCCAGGGTGCCCAACTCATTCTTGAGGCCGTTGGACGCTTCGTTTTTGACCGATGCTTTCGTGGATTTTTGTTGCATGTCCGGCGTCATGCCTCCACCCTGCACCATGAAGCCGGGAATCACCCGGTGAAAAATCGTGCCGTCATAAAATTTATCGTTGACATAGGCCAGAAAATTCTTGACTGTTTCCGGCGCCTCCTTGTCGTAGAGGGCCACTTTGATGTCACCCATCGACGTTGAAATAGTAACCACGGAACCTCCTTTCGGTTCAGGGTTTGTTGCCCCTGAACAACTCGGCAGTGTTAGAAAAATAGCTGCGATTACGGGAAGAATTCTCGCGACATTGCGCATCATGTTCCTCTCTCCATAAGAAATGTTGGGAGCTGTTGTAGCCCACGCGCCCGACCGAGGGAAGTGCCTTTCACACCCCAGTGTTACGCCTGTGGGGGGAGGCCATCGAAGTAGTCAATCACTTCTTGTGTGGGCACGACATCACCATACTTAGAGCCGATGTCGAAGAGATTGGCCTCGTGCGGTTCTTGCGCGCGGTCGCCGACCGCTTCGACGGGGATGATCGGACGAAACCCATGCGCGAGCGCGTCCATGACTGTTGCCCGCACGCACCCGCTCGTTGTACATCCGGTGACGACCACGGTATCAACCGCTTTCATGGTCAGCGTTGATGCCAGGTAGGTGCCGAAAAAACCCGAGGCGTATTTCTTGACGATCACCAAATCTTCCGGCGTGCGGTTGAGGCGTGGGTCGAGGTCCACTAGCTCGCTGCCGAGGGTGAGGAGCCGCAGCGACGGGGCTTTCTGTGGCCACAAGCCCGCGTCATCTTGCCGATGGGGATCGTAGCCCACGACCGTGAAAATCACCGGCACCTGCTTCTTACGGGCTGCGGCGATCAACGTATTTGTCGCGGCGACTTCCGCGTCAAGATTCCCCGCCAGCGGCGAACGCTCTGGAGCCGTGAAGCCAATCTGAAAATCGACCACCACTAGGGCGGGACGTTTGCCGTATCCCAGCTTGTGGCCGAGTTGGGCGTGTTGATAAATCGCATGTTTGTCTTGCTGTCGTGCCATACGTGCTCTCCTCGTGCGTGTGTTCCTTTGCCGGACATGGCGGAAACCCGCGCGCGGATTATCTCGCTGGCAGGGGAGGCATGTCAACGTGAAGGCGGGTAAGAGGATAAGGCTATATCCGCTCAATGTTCCGTACTGATGGCTGTTGTAAGTTGGGTGGTCCAGCTTGCGAATATGCACGGAGGTGCATACAGTGAATTCGTGCGGTATGTGTGGGATGAAAAAAAAGCAGCGGCGAATCTGAAGAAACATGGCGTGGATTTCGCGGATGCCGTCGGTGTGTTTAACGATGAATTCGCACTGCGGCGCGAAGACCCAGATGCTGAAAGTGAACCACGATTTGTTGCGCTGGGGATGGAGCACCTTGGACGTATCGTGCTGGTCGTCTACACGTACCGAGGCGAGATCGTTCGGCTGATTTCCGCCCGCAAGGCCACAAAACGAGAGCGAGGACAGTATGCCAAAGCCCGAGGTGAAAATGCGTAAAGAGTATGACTTCTCAACAGCGAAACGAGGATCAGTCATTCCATCGGAACCGGGAAAAACGCGGATTACGATTCGCATTGATAATGAAATCTTGGACTGGTTTCGTGCGCAAGTGCATCAAGCGGGTGGCGGGAGCTATCAGACACTGATTAATGATGCGCTGAAAGATCACCTGCGCGGGAAGCAAATTGAGTCGCTCCTCAGGCGAGTGATCCGTGAAGAACTCAAACCGGCCGCGTAACTGGGAGG
Source organism: Deltaproteobacteria bacterium (assembly GCA_031389045.1). Classification (GTDB taxonomy): domain Bacteria; phylum Desulfobacterota; class Binatia; order Bin18; family Bin18; genus JABFSC01. The sequence goes on from JANMSE010000029.1 coordinate 5,181, forward strand.
TCCCTCTATGTTGGAATCAACGCCGGACATCAGTATCGACTACGATGCCCTCATCACCGAGGATGACACGCCCGTGGACAATATCCCTTCCGAGAAACAACAGCGCTTGTTGACTGAATCTCTGTATAGCTCGTGGCAAGGACCAGGTGACCAGCGTCCTTTTCTGGCCGCGGCCAACGTCGGTGTCTTCTCTCAGACCCGTCTCCCCGCCATCGTGCCAGATGTGTTTCTGAGCCTGGATGTGGAAGTGGCGGAGGACTGGTGGCGCAAGGAACATCGCTCATACTTTATCTGGGATGTGGGCAAACCACCTGACCTCGTGATCGAGATCGTCTCCAACACCGAGGGAGGCGAGGATACGGAAAAACGAAAAAAGTACGCGTGGATGCGGGTGCTGTTCTACGTGATTTACGACCCCCAACTACAAGTGATGCCAGAGCCGCTGACGGTGTTAGAGTTGCGAGGATTTCAGTATGAACGGCAGGAGCACGGACAGTTTCCCAGCCTGAAGCTAGGATTGACGTTGTGGCAGGGAGAGTTCGAAGGAAAGGTGGACACCTGGCTGCGATGGACGGATGAACAAGGGAAGATCATTCCCACCGGCAAAGAGCGTGCCGAGCAAGAACGACAGCGCGCCGAGCAAGAACAGCAACGTGCCGAGCAGGAACGGCAACGCGCTGAACAGGCGGATCAACGCGCCGAACTTGCAAACCAACGCGCCACCCAAGCAGAGCAGCGTGCCGCACAGGCGGATCTACGCGCTGAACGCCTTGCGGCCTTACTTCGCCAAGCGGGGATAGTGCCAGACGAGCAGTGACGCTGGATGCTGCTACACACGAATAGAATTGGTGGGAGCACGAATCTCCAAACTTAGAGCGGAAATTTTTACCCCCTTTGAATCAGGAGAGGATCTCGACATTCCTACCAAGCGCTTTTGCGTTGCGAACCGCCTGGGCCGCTATAGGCTATGGTGTAGCCGGGTTCACGTTGGAACAGCTCCTTGGGAATAGTCGCGAGCGCGTGTCTCCAGGCGGCGACGAGCCGATCCTCCGCCGCATAGTCAAAGGGATCTTGCAGCATGCGTTCGCTCTTCCCTCCGTATTCCAAAGGATGCTGACTCAACCACACCGCGACCTGCTTGACGCCCGCGATCGGCGAGACGAGGTCGTGATACCCCAGTTCCGCCTTGATTTTACTCAGATCAAAGACACGGTGGGTCGTCCAGGGTTGGGAGATTAAGGGTCTGGCGCTCACGGCCAACTCGAAGGGCATCGAAATGATTTCCCACTCGTGCTCCAGCGCCTGCGCGCACAATTGCACGAGCTGTTTCAGCGTGAGGATGTGCTCGTCTCCACAGTTGTACACCTGCCCGGAGGCCACCGCCGGTTGATCGACGGCAAGCAGCAGGGCATGCGCCATGTTCGCCGCCGCGCCACTGTGATTCAGCGTTAAGCCATCGTCGGGCAGGATGATGAACGGTCGTTTGTCCAAGATCCGCCGCACGATGGGCCACTCGCGCGGCGTGATTTGATAGGCGCCGTAGACTTGCGGATAGCGGAAATGGGTCGCGGTGGGATGGTGTTGAAAGACCACTTCCTCCGTGCGGTACACGCGGTACCCTTTGCCATCTTCCGCTTCAGTCAGCGCTTTGGGAGCCGCCTCGGCGGTGGGGACGGGCAGTCCTGGTGGGTCGAACATGTCGGCATTCATGTAGCCTCGGTAAGCCGGTCCACCGCCCACGGAAATGAACCGCTCCGTGCGACCCACCATGATTTCCGCTACGCGCCGTAACCGACCGTACATGGAGATCGTCAGCTCAAAATGGGCGCTGCCCAGCGCGTTGATCAAGGCGAGGTCATCGAAGGGGTTGGTATGAATATGGGTCACCGTCGCGGGAATTTCGGCCACCTCATGCTGGCCGGTGTGTAAAATGGACACGGTGAAGCCACGCGCGCTCAACCCATTAACGATGAAGTGTCCGGTGGGTCCAGTGCCGCCAATAACCAATGCTTGCCTCATTGTTGCCCTCACTCTGGAAGTTGGAATAGTGATCGTCCTCGGGACGTTGCAATCATTGCATAAATGGCTTGTGTCGTCCCCGCCAGCTCCCACGAGCAAAAATCCCAGGGTGTAGGGTAGGAGGAGGGAAGTACGCGAGGCCGTAGGGCATGGTCAAGTCTGCGGCAAACTTCAGCCGCGGTCGAAGGACAACTCACCTCTATAAACGTCCCGCTGGCCTGGCGCATTTTCTCTTGACACCTCCGCGGTTTTTTGTCCATAGTTCCCTGCATGAACAGAAGGGAAACTGCCCATGACCTTTGATGAACTGCTAGAACAGGTCCGAGAGCTGTTACAGAGCAAAGGACGTGTGGCCTATCGCGCGTTGAAGCGACGCTTCGAGCTAGAGGACGAGTATCTCGAAGATCTCAAAGCGGAGTTGATCGACGCCGAACAGGCCGCGCGGGATGAAGACGGGAAAGTCCTGGTCTGGACTGGCGCTTCACCGGTTGCAGGTTCCGAGTTTCAGGTTCCAAGTCCTCCCCAGCCCCTAGCCCCTAACACCCAATCCCCAGCAGAGCGCCGCCAACTCACGGTGATGTTCTGTGACCTCGTCGGCTCGACCGCGCTCTCCGAGCAACTCGATCCCGAGGACCTCCGCACGGTGGTCCGCCTCTATCAAGAGACGTGCGCCGCCGTGATTCAGCGCTATGCCGGCCATATCGCCCAACACCTGGGAGATGGCTTGCTGGTGTACTTTGGCTATCCCGTGGCTCACGAAGACGATGCCCGGCGCGCCGTGCGTGCGGGCATTGAGATCATTGACGCTCTGCGTGCGGCGCCCCTCCAGAACTGGCAGGTAACGAATCCCCTTCAGGTCCGTATCGGGATTCATACGGGCGTAGTCGTCATCGGTGAAGTGGGGAGCAGTGGGAAGCACGAGGTGCTGGCGCTAGGAGAAACGCCGAACATTGCCGCGCGGGTGCAGGGTATCGCTGAACCAGACACGGTGGTCATCAGTGCGGTCACACGTCGTCTGGTGCACGGCTTGTTCGCGTGTCAAGACTTGGGGCCGCGGACACTCAAGGGCATTTCCGTGCCGCTGGCGGTGTATCGCGTCGTCGCGGAGAGTGTGGCGCGGAGCCATTTTGAGGTGGCGGTTGAGACCGGCTTAATCCCGCTGGTCGGACGGGAAGAAGAACTGGGCTTATTGCAGCGGCGCTGGACACAGGCCAAGGAAGGCGCGGGTCAAGTGGTGCTGGTCAGTGGTGAGGCTGGGATTGGGAAATCGCGTTTAGTCCAGGCGCTCAAAGAGCAGGTCCTGGCCGAGGGGGCGACGCGCATCGAATTTCGCTGCTCGCCTTATCACCAACACAGTGCCTTGTCCCATCACCGAGCATTTACAGCAACTCTTGCAGTTTGGTCACCAGGAGACGCCACAAGCCAAGCTCGCCAAACTGCAACATGCTCTCGTGGCGTATCGTTTTCCCCAGGCCGATACCTTGCCGCTGTTCGCGACCTTGCTGTCGTTGCCGCGGCCTGAAGGGCATCCCCCGCTGACACTGAGTCCGCAGCAGCAGAAACAAAAGACGCAAGCAGCGTTAGTGGCGTGGATCATGGAGGAGGCCGAGAAAGCCGCCGTTTACTGTGCCTGGGAAGACTTACATTGGGCGGATCCGTCCACACTTGAGCTGCTCACCCTTTTCTTGGAGCAGATTCCCACGACCCGACTGTTCGCCATGCTGACCTTTCGGCCTGATTTCACCCCGCCGTGGAGTGCGCGGTCCTACCTCACGCCACTCACGCTCAGCCGCTTAGGACAACCTCACGTTGAAGCGATGGTCGCGAAAGTCACGAATGGGAAAGCGCTGCCGGTGGAAGTGCTGCACCAGATTGTGCGGAAGACCGACGGGGTGCCGCTGTTTGTCGAAGAACTCACCAAGATGGTGATGGAGTCGAGTTTGCTTCGTGAGAGAGAGCATCACTATGAACTCACCGGCCCGCTTCCGCCCTTGGCGATTCCCAGCACGCTTCAAGACTCCTTGATGGCGCGGTTGGATCGGTTGGCTCCGGTCAGAGAGATCGCGCAGATGGGCGCGGTGCTGGGCCGAGAGTTTAGCTACGACCTCATTCATGCCGTATCCCCATTAGACGAGGGAACGCTTCAGAACGGACTGCGACAGTTGGTCGAGGCCGAGTTGATCTACCAGCGAGGGCTCCCGCCACAGGCGACCTATCTCTTCAAGCATGCGTTGATTCAAGACACCGCGTATCAATCGTTACTGAAGAGTAGACGCCAGCAGCTCCATCAACAGATCGCCCAGGTGTTAGCCGAGCGGTTTTCTGGGACGGTTGAGACCCAACCTGAACTGTTGGCTCACCATTACACTGAAGCGGGACTCAAGGAGCAAGCAATTCCCTACTGGCAAAAGGCTGGACAACGAGCGAGTCAACGCTCGGCCAATGTCGAAGCAGTCAGCCATCTCACGAAAGCATTGGATATCCTCAAGACCTTGCCGGACACTCCTGAGCGCGACCAACAAGAACTCGCGCTGCAAATCGTGCTCGGCAGGTCACAGATGGCAACCAAAGGCTTCGCAGCTCCAGAAAGAGAACGTGCCGCTATCCGGGCTCAGGAGCTGTGCAGGCGATTGGGTGACACTCGACAACTCTTCTCAATTCTACATGGGCTTGCGGGAGTTCATATTGTCCGGGGAGAGTTTCGGACAGCCCAAGAGCTTATCGGCCAAATGCTGAGGATCGCTGAGGGTGAACAAGATACGGGACTCCTGGTCATAGCTCACCACTTCTTGGGGCAGACCTTATACTTCCAAGGAGAATTTGTTTCTGCCAGAACACAGTTGGAACAAGGACTTGCCGTTTACGATTTTCCGCAGCATCACCCCCTTGCCTTTCTCTACGGAGTAGACCCTGGGGGACATTGCCTCCTCTTCGCGGCCTATGCCCTCTGGAGTCTTGGCTACCCAGACCAAGCCCTGCGGAGCATTCACAAGGCGCTCACCTTGGCTCGACAATTCTCCCATCCCTTTACCTTGGCTTTCATTATGAACGGGGTTGTGGCCGTTCATCAGATGCGTCGGGAATCGCGAGCAACCCAGGAATGGGCAGAGAAAACTCTCGCTCTTTGCGACGAACAGGGGTTTGCCTTGCTTGTCGCACTAGAGAAAGTCATGCAAGGGTGGGCACTGGTTGAGCAAGGACATGGAGAGGCAAGCACTACCCAAATCCGCCAAGGCGTAACTGCCCATCAAGCCACAGGGGCAGTTATGGGACGGACGTACTTACTCCTCCTGTTAGCTGAAGCATGTGGAAAAACAGGGCAAGTGGAGGAAGGACTTCATGCGTTGGCTGAGGCGTTGGATTTCGTGGAGAAAACTAAAGAGCGTAGGTGGGAAGCAGATATATATCGACTCAAGGGAATTCTAACGCTTCAACAGGCAAGTCAAAGATCAAAAGTAGAAACCGATCCCCAATCTCCGACCCCCGACCCCCAAACAGAAGCCGAAGCGTGCTTTCACAAAGCCATCGAGATTGCTCGCCGTCAGCAAGCAAAGTCTCTGGAACTGAGGGCAGTGATGAGTTTGGCGCGCCTATGGCAACAACAGGGCAAGCGTCACGAAGCTTACCAGATGTTATCAGCAATCTACCACTGGTTCACCGAAGGGTTCGACACGAAAGACCTGCAAGAAGCCCAGGTGCTGATTGAAGCATTGGCCTCAAACCGGGAGTGAACGACACTCGGCCGCAACCAGAGGAAAAGAAAAGGAGGTGATGCTATTTGAGAGTTTAGAGCGACCTCGTGAATCCAGGCATGAACACAGAGAGGACCAGAACACTTGAACCTGTAACCACACAAAAGGAGAAAGCGTATGCCTCGGGAAAATTTCATCACGTATCGCAGCTCACTCCCTGTTCAAGCAATCAGTGCTTTTGCCCTTGCGGGTCTTCTGGTTTTGTTGGGCGGGAGCGAAGCCTCGGCTCGGAGCTGCAGGACCGTCTATGGTCATTTTATCAATCAAGTGCTCGTTCCGGCCGGTCCTGACTGTAACTCCCCGGTTGGGTTCTGCGTCAGTGGCAAGGCAATCGGTGGGCTCAAAGGCGATTTCCTTGCGACCATTATGACCTTCACCCCAGCGCCGAATGTGGGTGAAACTCAGGTGGCCTTCATTACCGCGAACCTTGTTCTCCAGACCCGATACGGAGATTTGGTGATGCGAGAAAACGCCGCCTCTAACCAGGACCCTAACGGCCACGGCGATCTCGGTAGTGTTGTGACCGTCGTGGGGGGCACGGGGAAGTGGGCTGGCGCCACCGGACGCCTGCGCGTTTGGGGCAATCTGACCGTGAATGAGAGTGACGTGAATTACGAAGGTGAAGTCTGTCGCCCGTAAGGATGGGGCACTCACGCACCACGTGAGGAAACGAACCGATCGAGGTCAGGAAACTCGGAGCAACCCGAGTTTTCCTGACCTCGATTTCTGCCGGAATTGGTTTCTTGCGGGCTGCGGTAATCACAGTGTTCGTCGCGGCGACTTCCGCATCACGGCGTTCCTTATCGTCTTCGGCCAGACTATGATGCTCGAATCCTAAGCGCAGCCAGCGAGGTACCTCTATGTTGGAATCAACGCCGGACATCAGTATCGACTACGATGCCCTCATCACCGAGGATGACACGCCCGTGGACAATATCCCTTCCGAGAAACAACAGCGCTTGTTGACTGAACCTCTGTATAGTTCCTGGCAAGGGCCGGGTGACCAGCGTCCTTTTCTGGCTGCGGCTAACATCGGGGTCTTCTCTCAGACGGAGCTTCCCGCCATCGTGCCGGATGTGTTTTTGAGTCTGGATGTCGCGGTGGCGCGGGACTGGTGGCTCAAGAAACATCGCTCGTATTTTATCTGGGACGTGGGCAAACCGCCGGACCTAGTGATCGAGATTGTGTCCAACACCATCGGGAACGAGAATGGCGAGAAACGCAAAAAATATGCATGGATGCGAGTGCCGTTCTACGTGATTTATGATCCGCGACTCGAGGTGATGGAAGAGGCGCTCACCGTGTATGAGTTGCGGGAGCTTCACTATGAGCGGCGGGAGAATCGGCTGTTTGCTTGTCTGAATCTGGGGCTGACGCTGTGGGAGGGGGAGTTTGAGGGCAAGGTCGACACTTGGTTACGCTGGACGGATGGACAAGGGAAGCTCATTCCCACCGGCAAGGAACGCGCCGAACAGGAACAACAACGCGCCGAACAGGAACAACAACGCGCCGAAGAGGAACAACAACGCGCTGAGCAAGCCGACCAACGCGCCGCGCAAGAACGGCAACGGGCCGAGCAAGAACGGCAACGGGCCGAGCACGCGGAGCAGCGCGCCGAACAGGCCGACCAGCGTGCCGAACGTCTTGTGGCTTTACTCCGCCAAGCGGGGATAGTCCCAGACGAGCAGTAACGTTCGACGGGCATTCCCCCTTCCTGTTCATTGAGGACTGACCCTCCGCGCGCCTCCGCGCGCGCAATCTCTCCCTTGACGGTGTAGCAGGCGGGTTATATGTCCACAGGACACTATTGAGACGTTCCCGTTGCTCGCTGCACCCAAAGAGCGGCGATGTGTGGAACGACAACGCACTATCTTCTAAGGAGGGATTCCATGGCCACGTATGATCTGATTCTTCGCGGCGGGATGATCGTTGACGGAACACGGCTGCCGCGCTACCGCGCCGATATTGGTATTAAGAATGGCCGCATCGCCAAAATTGGTCGCCTCGCCGCGCATGAGGCCACCAAGACGATTGACGCCAGTGGGCTCGTCGTCGCCCCAGGCTTTGTGGACCTGCACACGCACTATGACGCCCAAGTCTATTGGGACCCCTACTGCTCCATTTCCGGGTGGCATGGGGTTACCTCGGCCGTGATCGGCAATTGTGGCTTTGGCTTTGCCCCGGTCCGTCCCGAAGAACGGGATCGTTCCATGCTTACCATGACCCGCGTCGAAGCGATTCCGTATGCGTCGATGAAAGAGGGGATGCCGTGGGATTGGGTCACCTTCCCCGACTATCTCAACAGCATCGAGCGCACGCCGAAAGGGATCAATCTATTACCCTACGTCCCGGTGGCGCCGATTATGATCTGGGCGATGGGATTGGACGGAGCCAAATCCGGCAGAATGCCCACCGAAAAAGAAACCCAGGAAATGTGCCGCCTCATCCATGAAGGCATGGATGCCGGTGGCTGTGGCTGGTCGTCGCAACGACTCGGTGCCAATAGCATCCAGATGGACTACGATGGCACACCGATGGTGACGGACATCATGCACGATGAAACCTGCATGGCCTTCGCGCGGGTCCTCGCCGAGCGTAACGAAGGATTTATCCAGTCGATCTTCCTGTCGCCCGATGGCAAGAACGAAAGTGCGCAACGCCACTTTGAGGACTTAGCGCGCGTGAGCGGACGCCCGATTCTCTACAACGTGGTTCAAGCCAGTGATCGCTTCCCGGAACGCCACCGCAATCAACTCGCGTGGCTCGAACGCTGCCGGGCCGAAGGTCTGCGCATTTATGGTCAGGGTGTCACGACCGATCCGAGTTTCGTGTTCACCTTCGAGGACTGGAACCTGTGGGATGATGATCCGGCGTGGCTCGATGTGACCGTGGGAACACTGGAAGAACGGCGGACCAAACTGGCCGACCCCGCGCGGCGTCCGGGACTCAAGAAAGAGACCTCTGGGCTCATCAGTGACTCCTTCGATGCGATCACCGTGCTCAAAGTCCAACGGCCCGATATGAAGGATTGCGAGAATCTGACCCTCAAGGAAATCGGACAACGCCAAGGCAAACACCCCGTCGATGCGATGCTTGACCTCGCGGTGGCGGATAATCTCAAGACCGAGTTCTATACCACCATTGGATGCAGTCTCTCCTCCTTGTCCGAGGTGGTGCGGTCCGATCTCACGCTGCTCGGCGTGTCGGATGGTGGCGCGCACACTAAGTTCTTCACCGCCGGGCGGTATCCCACGGAAACCATTCAGCGGTTGGTGCGTGACAATCAAGTGCTGAGCTTGGAAGAGGCGCATTGGAAGTTGAGCGCGCTCCCGGCTTGGTGCGCGGGGTTCCGCGACCGTGGGACGCTACGCGAAGGCTCGCCCGCCGACATCGTCATGTACGATTACGACAACCTGAAAGTGCTTCCCGTCGAGGTCGCCCACGATATGCCAGGCAACGAATGGCGTCGTGTGCAGCGCGCGGAAGGGTATCACTACGTGTTGGTCAACGGTGAAGTCACGATCAAGGACGATCAACCCACCGGTGTCACGTCTGGCCGCCTCCTGCGTCA
>JANMSE010000032.1:0-13553 GCA_031389045.1 Deltaproteobacteria bacterium
ACGAACTCGGTGAACCCACCGGTCTCTTTTTGGATGTCGCGCAGCAGATTCATGTGCTTGACCCAGTGGACCGGGGTTTCGATGTGGCCATACATAATCGTGGAGGTGGTCGGGATCCCCAGGCTGTGGGCCGAGGTGATCACTTCAATCCATTGTTGGACGGTGATCCGCCCCGGAGCGATGATGTCGCGAATCTCTTGATCGAGAATCTCAGCGGAGGTGCCGGGCAGCGTATCCAAGCCCGCGTCCTTGAGTTCCTTCAGATATTGGATGATGGGCACCCCGGAGCGGATCGCCCCATACTGAACTTCCTCTGGCGAGAAGGCGTGCATGTGCAGAGTCGGAAAGGCTTTCTTCACCGCCTTGGTCAACTCAATATAGAGATTGCCGTCCATCTTGGGGGGGAGCCCGGCTTGCATGCAGACTTCGGTTGCGCCCATATCGACCGCTTCTTGCGCGCGCCGCACGATCTCTTCGGTGGGGAGGAAGTAGCCTTCTTCCTGGCGATATTCACGGCTGAACGCGCAGAACGTGCAGTGCTTGATGCACACGTTGGTGAAATTGATATTGCGGTTGACCACGTAGGTGACGATGTCACCAACTTGGCGGCGACGCATCTCGTCGGCCACGAAACACATCGCTTGGAAGTCGAGGCCGTTGGTCTCGCACAAGCGCAAGCCATCGCTCCAAGAGAGTTCCTCTCCGTCCAAGGTGCGGTGGAGGATCGCACTGACTTCACGGTCAACATGTTCAAGAATAGCAGCCAGTCCGTTACGTGCCACAGCAAATCTCCTTCTTTCTTTCGGTCGGGATGGACGTATTGTCCTACGCCGTTACTTGTTGGTGCAGTTCTTGGGTGCGGGGGCGCAAGGCCGGCAACAAGAAATCGGGACGATCCATGTACTCTGGGTAGATCGCCAACCGCTCGCGGAGCGTGAATCCTTCTTCACGACAGGTCTGCGCCAGCAAATTGAGATGCGGCCACGCGGCCTCTGGATTCACATAGTCTTTCGTGACCGGAGAGATTCCTCCCCAGTCGTTGATGCCGGCGCGCAATAGCAGTTTATGATCCATCGGGCTCAAGTTCGGTGGGGCTTGAAGGTTCATTTGTCCACCCAACAGGAGGCGGGCGACGGCGACGGTTTTCGCCATGTCCACACTTTCGGGTTCCGGGGCGTCGGCCATGCGCGTGCGAGGCTTGGCGCGGAAATTCTGCACGATGACCTCTTGAATATGGTCATACTCGTCATGGATGTCGCGGATCGCTAGAAGACTATCGACCCGTTCTTCGCGGGTTTCGCCAATGCCGATGAGAATACCGGTGGTGAATGGGATCGACAGTTCCCCAGCCTCGCGCAGCATGCGCACGCGCACGACAGGGTCTTTATCTGGGGCGGAGAAATGGGCCATGCCGCGTTCGCGCAACCGGGGACTGATGTTCTCAAGCATGAGCCCGAGACTGACGTTGACCTCTTTGAGCCATTTCATCTCGTCATAGCTCATTACCCCGGCATTGGTGTGGGGGAGCATGCCGTGCGCCAGGGCGATTTGACAGGCGCGGTAAATGTATTCGGTGGTGTTGGCGTGACCAAAACCGGCTAAGGTCGCGCGATACCCGCTATAGGCGAGTTCGGGCTTGTCGCCCAAACATAGGAGGGCTTCCTTGCAGCCTTGCGTGCAGGCGCGGGTGACCCACTCCTCGATTTCGGTGGGGGTCATCGTCCAGGCATCGGGGTCACGAGGATCCTTGCGAAAAGTGCAGTACGAGCAACGGTCGCGGCATAGATTCGTGATCGGCAGGAACACTTTGCGCGAGTAGGTGATCGTCCGGCCCTTGCTCTGATCTCGTAATGCGCCCGCCGCGGCGAGGAGCGCGGGCATTTCCGCTTCCGGGCAATTGATTAAGCAATAGCCGTCCTCGGCGGACAGTCTGGTGTGGTGTTGGGCTTTGTCGAGAATCACGGAAATGTGAGGGTGCACGCTGCTTCCTTCGCCAGCCAATGGCTGCCCGACTATTAGAGGAGCGCTATGTGAAAGTCAACCAGGTTTTTCCGACAATATCACTTTTCAGTGATATGGCTGTTGTTTCGCGAACCCGCGTCCGCTCATTCTCTCACGAGACTCGCGTGGGGAGCGTTTTCTGGCGGAAGCACGATGATTTCGATGCGTCGGTTTAGGCGTCGCCCGTCCTCGGCGGCATTGCTCGCCACTGGTGCGGTATCCGCGCGCCCCACCGCGCTGAGTTGCATGGCGCTCAGCACCCCTTGGGAAAGGAGGTGTTTGACGACTTCCGTGGCGCGGGCCGTGGACAATTCCCAATTGGTGGGAAAGCGCAGGCTCAGGGGAGGGCGGATCGGGATGTTGTCCGTGTGACCCTCGATCATAATCCGGCGATCGCCAATCTTGGCCAAGATGGTGGCGACCTTGGCGATGATGCGTTCGCCATCCGAGGTGAGGGCGGCCTGCCCACTGGGGAAGAGGACTCGATCGAGGATCGTCATGGTGAGGCGTTCCTTCGCGTGATGCAGCGCAATCTCTTTTTGTGATATTTCTCCCTGGAGCGCGGCGACGAATCGGTCGTACGTGCCTTTCACTTCCGCGAGCTCGGCGGCCTTGGCTCGTTCCGCCTCCTCGACTTGTTGCGCGAGGGTGAGGCTGCGTTGTCGTTCCTCCGCGAGCTGCGTGGAGAGGGCGGTTCTCTCTTCCGCGAGGGTGGCGAGTTCCCCGCTCATCTGTGTGTGGGCGGTTTCGAGCGCGGTCAATCGCTGCTGGCGCATGGCCACGGTTTCGGCGTGCCGTGCGAGCGCGTGAGTCAATGTCTGTTCAATCGTCTCGGCGCGTTCGAGGGCGGAGACTTGGAAATGTTGGAGTGCCGTCGTGACGGTGGTGCTGTCCGTTTCGGGCTGTTGGGGTGGTGACGGATCGCTCGGTGTGAACTCGACGGCGACACTCTGTTGCATCTCACTAAGTTGAGAGTGGGCTTCGAGGGATGGTCCGGATTGTTGCCAGAGGAAGAAGATCGCCGCCGTATGTACGAGAATGGCGGCGAGGGCCGCGACGGAGAGGGGTGCGCGCGATGGTATCCGCGAGAGCTGAGGACGTTGCGGAAGCGGTTGGGCTCCACGCGAGGGGAGGGGCGGCTGCCCCGCGGAAGTGCCAAGTGTCCAGTTGGTGTTGTCTGATATGGACACGTTATCGAGGGGCTGATGGTGTTTGCGCATAACGGTTCCTTTCCGGGGGAGGAGAGGAGTGCGGCACCGTGGTGATTGGGGACCATTGGCCGCGTAAGCGAATCAGACTGATCGCGGTACACAGGAGTCCGATCCCAACCATGAACCGACCAGCGCTCAGGACGACGTGATAGAAATCTCGTTTGGCGCGGGCGATTTCCCAACGTTCCCGTGCCTCGCTCGGAAAATGCGGTTTTCCGGTGGATAAGAGAAAAAACGCATCGCTTCGCGCGGTCGGCGTGACGACCTGCATGACTCCCTGATAATGCTCGACCTTGGAGACCGCCGTGAGATAGTTGCCGATGCCTAGCACCATGAGGGCGATGCCAGCGACGAACAGATAACTTTTGTATAAGACGCGCGCTAATGTCATAGGCTGATAGGTCCAAAGTCCAAGGTCCCAAGTCTCAAGTTCAAGATCCCAAATTTCGGATTGTGAGTTGCTCAGGTTCGGTGTCTCCCTCCGCGTGTGGAATGGAGCCGGAATACTGCTGAGCGGTACCACTGGGAGATAGGCGAGTCAAGGCGCGATTGTTTCATCGAATTGCGTCAGCTAGTGTCGATTCAACATGGAGAAAAGGATTGACGTTGTTCATTTGGGCCTTACTCCGTATCGCGAGGCGTGGCAGTGGCAGCATCACTACCACGCGCGTTGTCGAGCGACTGACGAGAACGTGCTGCTCCTCACTGAACATCTTCCTGTTGTCACCATTGGCTATCGCTGTCCACGTGAACAACTCGTGTCCGTGGCGGCATTGGCGCAACAAGGTATCCCGATCATTGAAGTTGAGCGTGGTGGTGGGGTGACCTACCACGGCCCTGGTCAATTGGTGGCGTATCCGATTTTTTCTTCAGTGTTCCGCTTGTGGGGCGTGAAAAATTTTATCGCGTGCTTAGAAGCGATCATGGGCCGGGTGAGTGGTCACTTTGGTGTCCAGACGACACAACGTCAGGGATTTCCTGGGGTGTGGGTGGGGGAACACAAACTCGGAGCGGTGGGCCTCGCCATCCGCCGTCGAGTGTCCTTGCATGGATTTGCTCTCAATGTGAATGTTGACCTCCGGCCATTTGCGCACCTCATTCCTTGTGGCCTTCGTGGCGCTGGGGTGACGAGTCTGAGTCGAGAGCGTGGAGAAGAGGTGACGATGCGGGCTGTTATGGAACAGACGGTTCGTGCCTTTGGCGAAATTTTTGCCGTGCCAGTACATGAAGGAGAACAAGTATGAGTGGAGTGGTGTTGAGCGAGCGGCATGCGAGCGTCCGGTGGATTACCCTCAATCGACCTGAACGACATAATGCCCTGGACCGAGAGACGATTTTTGCCCTGCGGGACGCGGTGGTTGAGAGTGGACAGGATGAAGCGACACGGGTCGTGGTCATTACTGGTGCTGGAAGGGCCTTTTGCTCCGGGGCCGATCTGCGTGCTGGACGTGAAGAAGCCCCGTCTGGCGAGGAGCTGCTTGAAGATGGGTTCAATGGGGCAATTCGGGCAGTCTGGAATCTCCCGAAACCCGTGATCGCCGCGGTGGGTGGAGTGGCTGCTGGATTTGGTTGCTCCCTTGCGCTGGCGGCGGATGTGCGTCTCGCGTCCGCCACCGCGCGGTTGTCCTTACTGTTCGTGAAACGCGGACTCACGGTGGATGGTGGAGCGAGTTACTTCTTGCCGCGCTTGGCGGGGTTACGGGGAATGGAAATGGCGTTGACGGGCGATATTCTCAACGCGGAGGAGGCATTGCGGATTGGGTTAATCAATCGCGTGATTCCCGACAGTGACTTCCGTGCCGGAGTAGAAGCCTACGCGACGCGATTGGCATTGAACGCTCCGTTAGCGCTGGCGGCCATCAAGGCGTCGATGCACAAAGCCTTGAATAGCGGGTTGGACGAGGTCCTGACCCACGAAATGGCGACACAACGACAGATGCTCCAGACCGAAGATGTACGCGAGGGGCTGGCGGCATTTCTGGAAAAACGGGAACCGGTGTACAAAGGCAAGTAGAGGAAGACATCATGGGCCGTTTCTTTGTTGTTGGTGATATTCACGCGTGCCCTCAGGAACTCGAGGACCTCATTACCGCGTGCGCATTGGAACGCGAGGACCGTCTCGTGTTTCTTGGTGATTACATTGACCGCGGGCTCGGGGCGCGGGAGGTCGTGGATTTCTTGCTTGATCTTCAAGCGGATCAAGTGTGTACGATGACATTCTTGAAGGGCAACCATGAAGACATGTTGTTGGACTTCCTTGGCTATCCTGGCCATTTTGGCGAATCGTTTTTGGTGAACGGTGGGATTGCCACCTTGAAAAGTTATGGCCTTACCGAGGGGATGCAAGGACAACAGGCGGCGTTACACTTTCCCCCCCAGCATCTCGAATTTTTTCAGCAACTGGAACGGTATGTCGCCATTGGCGATACTCTCTGCGTCCATGCTGGCGTGAACCCAGTGCAATCGCTTGATGAGCAAGATGAGGAATCGTTGTTCTGGATTCGGCAGGAATTTATTACCCACCCCCATTCCCTCCCCTATACTGTGTTGTTCGGTCACACTCCGCAACGAGAAGTGTTGCTCGATCTTCCCTACAAAGTTGGACTTGATACGGGGCTCGTCTATGGAGGAAAGTTGTCTTGTCTTGAGATGAGTGAAAAAAAGCTGCTCCAGGTCAGAAAGGGGGTGCGTCGTGTGGAGGTGACCGATGTGGCCCGGTACTGGAAGCTGTCACCTCCCCGACTTGGGCGTCCCCTGGCGATTGAACATTAAGAATTCTCGTCGCGTTCTTTCTTGGCGGCTTGTTGCCATCTGCGACTGACCCGATTGTTCAGCTCTTCATCGACATGGTTCGCGTCAGGCGCATTGTAGATTATCAGATTGTGTAAATGGGCGAAGCTATCAGGGGGCACGCTGGTGATCTCGATCGCCATGCCCTGAGCGGTCGCGCGGACAATCGTCCCTTCAAGGGCGATACGGATCTGGTGCTCCTGTGGGCCGACGAACAGCGTAACGTGGCAAACGGTGCGAGTCGGTAATGACTGCTGGCTTGTGACCGAAAGCCCCTTGAGGCTGATGTCCGTGGTGGCGCCCGTGATCAGCGCATGTCCTTCCGCGCGCACTTCCGTGTCAATCTGAAGGGGGATACGAGTCATTTCTCGTTTGTTCATGCTGTCGCTCATACGAAACCCTCTTGTGTCTACGAACGGCGAAACAATGTGCGCAGGCTACGAAGCGCACTGAAACAAAAGCAATGGATACTACAGCATCTTCTCTTTTGACTGAACAGGGGCAACCCGCGATTCTACTCTCGGTCATCGTGCCAGCGTACAATGAAGCAACGACGATTTATGAAGTGCTCCGGCGTGTCGCGGCCGTGCCGATCCCTAAAGAAATCATCATTGTCGATGATGCCTCTACTGATGGTACGGGAGAGACACTGCGGGGCATTCGCGGGGTCGAGGATTTTTTTGTCGGAACACTCACAGCGCCATGCGCAGTGAAGGTCCTTTTTCATAACCGCAACCAGGGCAAAGGGGCTGCCATCCGCACTGGCTTAGCAGCGGTCACCGGAGATGCCGTCATTATTCAAGATGCTGACCTTGAATATAACCCAGAGGAGTATCCGAAATTATTGGAGCCGCTGCTCAAGGGGGATGCCGATGTCGTGTATGGCTCGCGTTTTCTAGGATACCCGCGTCGCGTGCTGTTCTTTTGGCATACGGTGGGGAATAGTTTGCTGACGCTGCTATCGAATATGCTCACCAACTTGAATCTGACCGACATGGAGACCGGCTACAAATTGTTCCGCGCTGACATTCTCAAGCAAATCCCTTTGCGCTCCAATCGCTTTGGTTTTGAGCCGGAGGTGACGGCAAAAGTGGCGCGGCTCGGGGTGCGCATTTATGAAGTCCCGATTTCCTATGCTGGGCGCACGTATGCGGAAGGCAAAAAAATCAGTTGGAAAGATGGCATTTCAGCGTTGTGGACGATCCTTCGCTATAACCTGGTTGATGACACGGGGAGCGCGGGGAGCAAAACCTTAGCGCGCGTGGCGCGACTTTCTGGGTACAATGCCTGGCTGTGGGAGCAAGTGTCGCCGTACATCGGGAAACGGGTCTTGGAAGTGGGGGCAGGGCTCGGCACGATGACCCGATATTTTGTTGGGCGTGAGTTCGTCCTCGCCACGGAAATCGACCCACAATACTTGCGACGGCTCCAACGGACGTTTGCCTCGCGGCCCAACGTCACGGTTCAGTCCCTTGATCTGAACGCACCGTTCCCCAC
Source organism: Deltaproteobacteria bacterium (assembly GCA_031389045.1). GTDB lineage: Bacteria > Desulfobacterota > Binatia > Bin18 > Bin18 > JABFSC01. The sequence goes on from JANMSE010000032.1 coordinate 7,500, forward strand.
CTGGGTGCCCGAATCACGACTTGATACCATCCTGTGTTGCAACGTTCTGGAACATATCGACGATGATGAAGCCGCTCTGACCCGTTTCGCGCAATCCCTGCCCTCTGGAGGCCGCGTCGTGCTCATCATTCCCGCACTCAAGGGTTTATACGGGGCAATCGATAAAGCGATCCATCACTATCGAAGATACGACCGCGCGGAGATTATTGAGAAACTTGAACGAGCGGGGCTCAGGGTCGAGACGACGAAATTCTTCAACCTCGCCGGTGTTCCTGGGTGGTATCTCAATTCGTGTCTGCTCAAACGCACGACCGTTCCCGGCTTACAGGCGAGATTGAACAGTTTGTTAGTGCCACTCCTGCGATTGGAGAAACATGTCTCGTTACCGTGGGGGATGTCGCTTCTTGCCGTCGGGCGAAAACCATAATAGGGAGCAGTGCCTGGTAGGCTGAGATGACCAACGGGAATCCCAGCGGGGCAATGGCATTAAGTTAGCGAGTTTTGAGTTCCGAGTTCCGAATTCCCTCTCCCGGCTGGGAGAGGGCTAGGGTGAGGGGGATCAAGTGATTTTCCTTGAAACCCGCGCTGGCCGAGGATGTCTACGCGACCTCAAAAAGCCCAGCCATGCCCATGCCGCCACCGACACACATGGTGACCACGACATGCTTGACGCCTCGCCGTTTTCCTTCAATGAGAGCATGGCCGATCATCCTGGTGCCGCTCATGCCGTAGGGGTGGCCGATGGAAATCGCCCCACCATCAACATTGAGTCGTTCCATCGGAATCCCAAGACGGTCTCGACAATAGACGGTCTGGACCGCGAAGGCTTCATTGAGTTCCCATAAGCCGATGTCATCCATTTTTAAGCCGTGCCGTTCCAGGAGCTTGGGAATGGCGAAGACGGGACCGATCCCCATTTCATCGGGGTTGCAGCCCGCGGCCACCAAGCCGCGATAAATTCCCAACGGTTGCAGTCCACGACGTTCCGCTAACTTGGCTTCCATCAGGACACAGGCCGCCGCGCCATCGGACAATTGGCTGGAATTCCCCGCGGTAATACTGCCGTTGGTGACCGAAGGGAGGGCCGCGAGTTGTTCCAGCGTTGTTCCCGGTCGGTTCCCTTCGTCTCGTGACAGGATCACTTCTTGTAAGGACGTTTGCCCGGTTGCTTTGTCGGTGACCTCCATCTTGGTGGGAAAAGGCACGATTTCATCCGCGAACTTTCCGGCGGCTTGCGCGGCGGCGGTGCGTTGTTGGCTCGTGACGGCGTAGGCATCTTGTTGCTCGCGGGCGACTTTATAGCGTTGAGCGACGATCTCCGCCGTTGAGAGCATGGGATAGTAGACGGACTTCAGATGCTCGTGCATCCACTCTTCGACGAAACTGTTGGTGTTCAGGCAGCTTTGCACGAGGCTGATCGACTCGACGCCGCCAGCAACCATCACATCCACATTGTCAGCAATAATGCGTTGCGCGGCGATACTGACGGATTGCAAACCGGACGAACAATAGCGATTGACGGTCATGCCCGATGTCGTGACCGGCAACCCCGCGCGGAGCGCGGCCACACGGCCAATGTTATGGCCGGTGGCGCCTTCCGGCAAACCACAGCCAATGACCACGTCTTCGACTTCGGCGGGGTCGATTTTGGCGCGCTCGACGGCATATTTGATGACGTGCGCGGTTATGGTAGCCCCGTGGGTCTTATTGAGACTTCCTCGGAACGCTTTTCCAATGCCAGTACGGGCAACAGAGACGATGACGGCTTCTCGCATAAGAGTTTCTCCTGCTGAAATTGAGTATCGCTGTTGTATGGCGTGAAAAAAGGAAATTAGCAAGTTGCGTGATCGCGCTGGTCGGCGGGCGACGGAGTCTTGCTAATTTCGATTAAAGGTTTTCCCGTATGTCCCGTTCTCTATACTTGGACCAACAGCGGTAGAGAGTGGAAAACCGAAAAAGGCAAACCTCCTGAAAGGGAGGGACGCAAAGCTACTGGCCTACATCTCGGGAAACCGGGACACGGCAGCAGGGTTGCCGGGCGCGCATTACCTCCTCGGGGTTGTGCACTGCTGCACGGCTTTTCGCGAACCTCTCCGCAAGGAGAGGTTTCCACCTCTACCGCTGCCTCTTGTGCCGATGATTCCTCTCATCGGGTTTTGATCCCGCATCATCAGCCCAGCTCGTTTCCCATTCCTCACTGACGTTTTTTCGATTCCGTTCGAGAAACTCCGCTATCGCTCTCGCCAGGGGATGCGTCGTCTATTTTTTCCCCGTGGACAGTGTACTCCCGCTTTCGACCTTGGCATGATGACTCCTGGTGTTTCTTCACCACCACGGAGACGTTTCATGGCAGGATTGACCTGGCTTCATCTTTCGGACTGGCATCAAACCGGCAAAGACTTTAAGCGTGTCAAACTGCGCGATGCGCTGATCGACGACATCAAGAATCGCGCTACGAAAATCGATGCGACGCTGGCGACCATTGATTTTGTGGTCTTCAGTGGCGATGTCGCGTTTTTTGGCAAGCCCGAAGAATATGAAGCCGCGATCGCCGAGTTCTTTGATCCGCTCCTCAAGGCCGCCGACGTGCCCCCCAATCGTTTGTTCATCGTGCCGGGGAATCACGATCTCAACCGCGAGCACATTTACGACATGCTGCCGAGCGAGCTGCAAAAACCCTTGACGACCTCGGCGTTAGTAGAGAAATGGCTCACCCATGATGAACGGCGCGCGCGTACGTTGGAACCATTTGCGGCGTACCGAGCTTTTGTCGCCGGGTACACGAGGCAGGACTCACCAGATTATGCGTCCGTGGTGCGCTTCTCCGTTGGCGATAAGGAAGTTGCCCTGCTGGGACTCAACTCCGCCTGGATGTGCGCACGCCACAAAGAGCAGAAAGGCGGCAAGGAAGAAGTCAACGATTATGGTCACTTGGTTTTGGGCGACCCGCAACTGTATCGTGCCTTGGAAAAGGCCAAGGGTGCGCACGTGCGGATTGGGGTCCTGCACCACCCTTTTGAGTGGTTGACCACGGACGATCACTTGCAGGAGAGGAGTCAAATCCGACAACAGTTGCAGCAAGGTTGTCACTTTATCCTGCACGGGCACGAACATGAGCCCAACGTCGTCGTCCCACGTGGCACGGTTGGTGATTGCGCCATTATCTCGGCCGGCGCGAGTTATGATCGTACCGACCCGGTGCCGTCACGCTATGCCCACGGATACAACTTGGTTCACTTGGACTTTGCCACAGGTAGCGGAACGGTCTATCTGTGTCGCTACGAGGAACGCCAAGGGTGGATTCGCGATACCGGCACGACCGGGGACGAGACCCCTGGCTCTTCAGAGTTCGAGTTACCCAAGGAGCTGAGATCCAAGCCCGCCGCTCCGCACTCATCAACACCCGTTCCACCACCATCCCCGCACGCCACACTGCTCTCTGCCAGCCCACCTGCTCATGAGCGCGAGCGTGTCGTCCTCGAAGACTACTTGCGGGCCTTGGTGCGGAATCATACCGACTTGGACCCGCGCGGCATCAAGACAACCAAGGTCCAGGTCGTGGTACCGTTGGCCGAAATCTATGTGAGCTTGCAGGCTGACCGTGACCGCCCCGACGTCGACCGCCGCGTCATGCAAGAAGAGCTGGACGAGATCAAAAGTCGCCTGGATCGTGAAGACAACCCCGCGGAACGCGACAAACAGTATGAAATCTGGGCGCGGCAATCCCACACTCTGGAAAAAGCGTTGGAGGTCTCTGGCCCTCGTGAGGACCTCGCCGACATCGTGCGACGCCACCGTCAGGTCGTCATTTTAGGCGATCCCGGCTCCGGCAAAACTACGCTCGTGCGCTATTTGACTCTGCGTTTCGCGCGCGCGATCCTGGCGGAACCGGAGCGGTTCTTTCAGCCGCAAGAGGACTTGTGGAACGAAAAAAATGCCTGGCGACTACCTGATCTGGGACCGGTGCGCTTGCCCATTTTGCTGCGTGTCGCCAACTACGCCGAGGCGCGGCAGCAGGACCCTAACCTGTCGTTGCTGGGCTATCTGCCGCGCTATTTCGAGGGATTGCAGATTCCCCATGCCGACGAGTTGGGGGCGGTGCTGCGACGCTTGCTGGAAGAGGGCCGTTGTCTCGTGCTGCTGGACGGCCTGGATGAAATCATTGATCCCACTGACCGGAGTAACATTGCCACGGCTATCGGCCAGTTTGCTGGCGTCTATCGCGAGACGGGCCTCCCAGGCTGGTTGGCGCACCCGTTGGCCTGGGTTATGCGCAGTGGCGCCGAAAGCACAAGCGCGATTGAGGAGCAGGACCTCAACATTCCGTGGGATACGGATGTGCCAGAGGGGGTACGGAAAGAGGTGACTATATCAATCAAGCAATCGCGGCGGAGAGGACGGGCGCAACAAATGGCGTGGGACGTCTTGCGCGAGGCCCGCTACGCGCACATCGGCAATCGCTTTGTCGTGACCAGTCGGATCGCTGGGTATCATTTTGCCGGTGTCCCGGGCGAATTTGAGCATTACACCATCCGCCGCATGAGCCGAGATGACATCAAGGTCTTCCTGGAAAAATGGTGCCCCGCCGTGGAACGGCGCCTCGCGGAAGCCCCCGACCCAGTCCAAGTCGAGCAACGTGCTCGCCGTGAGATTGACGGCATCTTGACGGCAATAAAGACGACGCCTGGGGTGCGCCGGATGGCGGAGAACCCGCTGCTGTTGCGCATCCTCGCCGGCATCCATCGCAATGAAGCCCACCTGCCCCAACGCCGGGTGGAATTGTATGAGACGGCCACGATCACGCTGCTGCGTGATTGGCATCTGGAACGTGGCACCAAGGGCGCGGTCATTAGACGACATTAGGGCGATCAGTCTGCTGGGCCCAGTGGCATTTCACATTCATGAGAAATACGCCAGCGGTTTTTTGCCCAAGGGAGAAGTCGAGCAATTCCTGGGTCGTATCCTGGCCAGTGAGAAGGGAGAAGACCCGGACCAGCCGTCGTTGGCGACACGTGAGGAGGTACATCAATTCCTGGAGACCGTGCGTGAGCATAGCGGCCTGTTCGTGGAGCGTGGCGAGGGGCTGTACGGCTTTATGCACCTGACCTTTGAGGAATACTTCACCGCCCGTCAACTCGTCAGCAGTTCGAGCCAGGCGCTTTCCCTCATTCGGGAGCGATTGCACAAGCCTCGTTGGCGCGAGCCGATTCTACTCGCGGTTGGTACATTGAGCAAAAATTTCTATAGCGACACCGATGCCATCCTGCGGGCCATTTTGGCCGCCGGGAGCCCCTACGAGCAAGTGCTGCACCAGGACCTGCTCTTTGTCGCGGCGTGCGTGGGCGATAGTGTCAATGTCGCTCCCGTGTTGCGGCAGGAAATCGCCAAGCGACTGCTTTCCATCTACTGTGATCGCCAGCACGCCGGACGCTATCGCTTGTTGCAACAACAGATCAAGGATGCCCTCCGAACACTGAATAACGACCAGGGCGACCCTGCGGTCGAGGCGGCATTAGCCGCGACCCTGACTGGTGCGACTACCCGCACGGCGCTCACCTGCGCGCTGGAGGTGGTGGATTTGCTTAACGCCCGTACGCCCGCCGTGGCCCAAGCCCTGGCCGCCATCCTTGACCCGATGTTGCCTCGCGCTCAGGAACTGCTGCGCGCCGTGCAGGCACGTCTGCTGGTCGATGGTCGCGGTGCTCAGGCTCAGCCCGGTTGGGATGCCGTGTCCAAGGATCCCGCCTTGGCCCGACTGATGGGAGTAATATGGCACTACGGCTTGCGCGAAAGAGTACGGATAAGTTTAGGGATTAGCGAAGATGCCAGCGCCGCAGCGGATCGTGACCTACAAATTCTTTCCACCTATCGAATAGTGCAGCGTGCCAATCCGTTGTTGCGACAGTTTGATGAGACAGCCACGGATCGGCGTGATGCCGGGTTTTGGGGCGCTATCAACGAGACGTTGCAAGACACTTGGAATGTCGCACCTGCGAGCAGCGAGCTAGAGGGAGCAACCGAACAGTTGATGCACGCCGTTGCCGCTTCGCTTGA
>JANMSE010000038.1:0-18677 GCA_031389045.1 Deltaproteobacteria bacterium
TGACGGCCTTCAGCAGCGAGGACGCGCAGATGATCCGTGGCTACGAGATGGGCGCGGTGGACTACATCTTTAAGCCCATCGTGCCCGCCATCCTGCGCGCGAAAGTCTCGATCTTTGTGGAGCTGTTCCAAAAAACTCAGGAGCTGGCCGCCTCGGAAGCGCGGTTACGAGCGCTCAACGAGGCCCTGGAAGCACGCGCGGCGGAGCTGTTCCGTGAAATGGTCGAACGTCAACGGGTTGAGGAATCCCTCCGTCAGAGTGAACAGCGCTGGCAATTAGCCCTGCGTGGCACGAATGTCAGCATCTGGGATTGGGATATTGCGACACAGACGCTGTTTTTGTCGCCGCAGTGGAAAGCCATGCTCGGGTATGCGGACCATGAACTCAGCAATACGTTCGAAGAGTGGACTACTCGCGTGCATCCCGAAGACTTGCCCGCGAGCACGCAAGCGCTCCGAGATCATCTCAGGGGGAAAACTCCCTTTTATGTGGCGGAGTACCGCATGCGGTGTAAGGATGGGACCGAGAAGTGGATCCTGTCTCATGGGAAAGCGTTGTGGGATGACAGGAAAAAAGCCATTCGCATGGTGGGCTCGAACGCGGACATCTCGGAGCGCAAAGAGATCGAGCAGTTTAAGGAGAACCTCGTCTCCGTCATCAGCCACGAGCTGCGCACTCCCATGGCCGCGCTACGTGGCTTCGCTGAGCTGCTGCTCACACGACAATTTTCGGAGGAAAAACGGCGCGAGGTGCTGGGCATTATGAATGGCGAGATATTGCGCCTGAATACCCTCCTCGACGATTTTCTCGATATTCAGCGGCTTGAAGCAAAGCAACACGCCTACCACTTCACCGCGATTAAGATTGAGCAAGTCGTGCGAGACAGTATGGAAATCTTCGCGTTCAATCGCGGCCCGCACACCTTTCCCCTTGCCCTCGCCGAGGGGCTCCCGACGGCTTGGGCGGACAGCAACAGCCTCCGCCAAGTCCTCGCGAATCTCCTCTCGAATGCGATCAAGTTTTCGCCCAATGGTGGAGCCATCACTATTGGGGCCCGACTCCACGACGACAGCATCCTGCTCTCCATCACCGATCAAGGGGTCGGGATCCCTCCCGATGCCATAGCCAAACTCTTCGGCAAATTTTACCGCGTCAACAATGCCGCGACCCGGAACATCAGCGGGACCGGTCTGGGGCTCGCGCTCGTCAAGGAGATTATCACCGCGCATGGCGGGCGCGTGTGGGTCGAAAGCCAATTGGGAAAAGGCAGCACGTTCTACTTCACGCTTCCTATTGCTGCTCAGCCAACGCACCTCGTGCAAGTCGAGTCACACGAGGCGACCACCCCTGGGGACTCAGGAGGCTTCGTGCAGCGGGACGGTTGAGCATCATTATGGACCACGACCGCAGCTACAAGCTCCTGTTCTCGCATCCCGATATGGTGGTTGACTTGCTGCGCGGCTTTGTCCGCGAGCCCTGGGTGCAGGAGCTGGAATTCAGCAGCCTCGAAAAAATGAGCGGCACCTATGTCACCGACGATTTGCGGGACCGTGAGGATGATGTCATTTGGCGCGTCCGCTGGAGGCAGGAGTGGCTGTATATCTATCTGCTGCTGGAGTTCCAATCTTCGATTGACCGCTTCATGGCGGTGCGGGTACTAAGCTATGTGGGGCTTTTGTACCAAGACTTGATTCGGACGGAACAATGGACAGCGGATCGGCGGCTGCCGCCGGTGGTGCCGATGGTGTTGTACAATGGGACGCCGCCGTGGAACGCGCCCGACGAGGTCGCGGACTTGATTGTCCCCATGCCCGGGGGGTTAGAGCGCTACCGCCCGCGGCTCCACTATTTGCTCTTGGACGAAGGACGGTTCAGCGCGCAGGAGCTGGCACCGCTACGAAACCTGGTGGCGGCGTTATTTCGCATGGAGAACAGCCGTACTCCGCAGGATGTGGAGCAGGTGTTGAGTGCGCTCGTGGAGTGGGTCAGCGACCCGCGCCAGGATTCCCTACGCCGAGCGTTCACGATATGGCTGAAGCGCGTCTTTCTTCCGGGCCGGATGCCCAATGTGACCTTCGAGACGCTTAACGATTTGCAGGAGGTAAAAAGCATGTTAGCCGAACGGGTGACCGACTGGACAAAAGACTGGAAACAACAAGGGATAGAGGAAGGGCGTCAAGAAGGCCGCCAAGAAGGCCGCCAAGAAGGCCGCCAAGAAGGCCGCCAAGAAGGCCGCCAAGAAGGCCGCCAAGAAGGCCGCCAAGAAGGAGAAGCCGCCCTAGTATTACGGCTGCTAGAGCGCCGCTTCGGGTCCTTGGAGGAATCTGTTCTTCAGCGTGTGCGTGCGACGGATGCGGAAACCTTGTTGCAATGGGGGGAGCGCATTTTAACCGCTTCCACGCTTGATGAAGTATTCGGAAAGTAACAAAGGGGGAGTGCATCAGCACTCACAACCGCCCTTCCGTCAGCACCCGCTCAACCGTCTTCTTCAACAGCTCGGTGCCGAACTGTACCAGAAACCGCCCAGTGGCACGGGACTGCCGACCAAGGATGTCCCATTGCTCCTGTTCTCGAAGCGTTTTTAGGCTGCGAATCAGTAAGGTTCGTTTGGCTTCGGGCACTAGCTCAAGGAGCAATGGCATCAGCGCCTCTTCAACGTTGTATATCCGTGTCGGTAAGAGACAGACTGGCACAATGCCCTCAACAGGCAGTCCGACCTCAGTCGCCACGGCAGTCATCGCGCCGCGCATGGCGTGCGCTTTCTGTGAATCTGGCGTCACGACATTATAGGGAGGTGCCCATTCGCGCAGGGGCCGGAGCAGATCAATGTGCGTCAGCGCGACAACCACGGGTGGGGGTCGTAACTCTGGATGCTGGGCAAAGTGGGCACGGAGTTGTGCGAGCAGTTGTCGATCTGGTTCACGCGCGACATTCACCGCCGAAACCACAAGGAGGATGAGGTCGGACTGGAGCGCTTCGGTCAACGCTTCGGCGAGGCGTTCCTGTGGCGCGGAGGGATCCTCATATCCGCCCATATCGGAAACAATGAGCGTGGTCCCCAGCTCCACGCGTTCAAGCGCATAGGAGGTCAACCGCGCGGTGGCGGGCAGCACATCAGTCACCGCGCGCGGCTCATCAAACAGCGCATTCGTCAAACTCGACTTCCCCGCTTTGACTTGTCCTAAAATCAAGACTCGGACTGGTCCCGCGGACATAGGTGGCGGGTTCCCTCCAGACACGGGCGAAGAAGAGGGAGCAAAGTACGCCTCACTATCGACGCGCCGAGTTAGCGGCAGTCTGCCGCTATACAGTTCGATGGCGTGATAGCCAACGCGATCCACGTACCATTTGAGCAACCACTGGGCGAGGGTTTGCTTGGCAACGTCGAACAGCCGGTCAGTGACAAGCATGCGAAACAGTGCATTTTGCCAATTGAGCAATGGATAGAGCACCTGGTAGGCGTTATACGCGGGTTTCAAGCGCTGCTGGAGTTGGTAGCCACGCACGGCGTCACCTATGGTGATTCTGTGCGCGAGGGGAACATCGCGCGTCAGGTTGGCCAGATCGCGCGCGGTTTCTTCAATGGCCCGAAACAACTGTGGAATCTGGACCGCCAGAAATGGCTCGGCGGCATGGGGGTGATAACAGGTCGCCACGCGTTCCAGGATTTCTTGTCCGAGGGCGAGCAGGTGTTCCTTGGAAGTGAGCACGATCTCTTGACGGTCAACACGTGCGAGATACTCTTGCACGAGCGCCCACGCGGGTTCATCACGTGGCGCGAATGTCGGAGGCAGCGCCGAGGAAGGTTGTGGCAACACCCCCGCGCGCTGGCCACCCCACCGCCGAAACAAGACCAACGCCAGCGTTTCCCCACATAAGAAAGCAAGGCCAGCCCATCCCAACCAGCCGCGCTCGTACAGCCATACTCCTCCAGCCGCGCCAATTCCCAATAACGGCATGACGAAACACGCACCAAGCACCCACACCCGCCAACCACGCAATGGTGGAGTTTTCATAACGGGCCGCCTTCCGCCTTCTGCTTTCCGCCTTCCGCTTTCCGCCTTCCGCTTTCCGCCTTCCGCAATTTCTCCGTTCCTTCCGCGAATTTCTCTTGATAGAACGCCTTAAGCTGCTCTGGCCGTGGAACATGACCGTCAAAGACTTCTTGGTAATAGAAACACAAGGCACAACCCAGCGCGTAGGTCGTCGCTCCCGCGTAGGCGCTCGACACCACGCTCCCCAACCCAGGAATCACTTTGAGTAAACTCCGCAGCCCCTGGCGGAACAGCATGCCAATCCCCAGCGTCCCCGCCACTTCCAGCAGCGTCTTCTTATCCAGGGTCTGTCGATACAACCCCGCGATGGTATGGAGCAACTTGAGTTGCAACGCGCTTAACACCGGCAGCTCGGCCACCGGCAACGGCGCGGCGGCGATCGCGCTCGCCGCCGCCGCGTATGCGAGAATGTAGGGCTGCGCACGACGAAAGTGTAGATCTTTCAACTCACGGGTCAGCACTGGCAACTGGCGGAACGTTTCGTACACGGCGTGCGGATATGCGGCTTCGAGTGCGTCCAACAATGCCTCGCGTCCATAGAAGGGATCACGGAATCCATCTTCAGGTAACGTGAAATCGAGCGGAACAAACTGGCGCACCGGAAGGTCGGCGAACAATGTCCGTTGAAATGAGAGCGCGCGCGCTACATCCACGGGGACACTGCTTGGCAAAGGCTGTTGCGCGAACGGATAAGGAACCGGGTGCTCAGCCCTGTCCGGCGGATACCCTTCGTGCAGCGTTGTCTGCGCGACAATGATCGGCCAACTGGGTTTCGCGCGGACGATGGTCGTCAGCGCTTGCAACAATCCCGCGAGCGCCATGTCTCGCGCCTTCACCACGACTAACAACATGTGCGCTTCGTCTCGGAAAGCGGCGATATCGTCATGCGGATTATACCCGGCCTCCCCTACCCCACGGGTATCGAGAAAGGTGACGACCGGAAACTCAGGATCGGGAAAGTCATAGCGTGACGCCCAGCGGGTGCAGGGCGCGAAGCCGGAGCCGATTTGCGCGCGCTCGGCTCCGGTTAAGGCGCGAATAATGGACGTCTTGCCCGCTTGGACTTTGCCAAACAGCCAGACCACGGGCGGTGGCACCCCCTGACGAAGACGAGCGAACGTGTCGCGCAGTTCCTCGTCCGTCAGTTGTGGGGCGAGGAATCGACGCAACGATTTAGGAATAATAACGGAATAGTCCTTCAGCAATGCAGACAGGTTTCGTCCCACCTTCCACCTCGAATGAAATCCCGACGGTCACTTGGATACCACCAGCCACGTCCTCGACATTTTCGAGCTTAGCGCGAGCACGGACACGCTTGCCAATCGGCACCGGCGCGGGAAAGCGCAGCTTATTCAATCCGTAATTGACGCCCATCTTGATGCCCTGCACCGCCCAAATCTGGCTCATCAGATAGGGCGCGAGCGACAGGGTATAGTAGCCATGCGCGATGGGGCCGCCGAACGGTGATTCTTTCTTCGCGCGTTCCACATCCAAATGAATCCACTGATGATCGTGCGTGGCATCGGCGAACGTCTGAATCTCAGGTTGCGTGACCTCATGCCACTCCGAGACTCCCAGCTCTTGCCCAACCAGCGACTTGACTTCGTTAAACTGAACCATACGTACAGCCATGACGGTGCTCCTTTCGTTGTTCGTGATTTTTTCCGCGTGACCTGGCGGGGTGACAACTCTCGGCTCGGAGGCTCTTCCGCCGCCGCTGCGCTTCTTATAGAGAGAGGCTATGTCCGATGCAACACCAGGAAACCCTCACGTGGGCTTATGCGCGACCTGTTGTCACAAACGCGAGGTCGTGAGCGGGAAAGGCTCACGCTTTCTGTACTGTGTCCGCGCGGAGACGGAAGCGGAGTATCGCAAGTATCCACCACTGCCCGTGCTGCGCTGTCCCGGGTACGAAATCTCGCCATCATCATCACGGGAATAAATGTCCTCCCCCCTGTTCGCGTCCGTCACGATGCGTGCTACTGATGCGTGCTATTAGGGTTGGAGTGGAGGGTGTTATGTCCAGAACGACACTGCGACAGCGAAAACGTTCTCAGCGTTCTCAGCCCGCCTCACGCTTGCACCAGTCATGTCCACTCACGGCGGCGGCCAAGAACAGTGGAGACGCCATGCCCCTGGAAGCGTTTGTCCGGCTGGTGGCACGCGCGCTGGACTCCCTGCCGGATGAAATCGTCGAGAAGTTATCCAACGTGGCTGTGGCCGTTGAGGATCGTCCCTCACCAGAAGTGTTGGCGGAAACCGGCTGCGCGAATCCACATGATCTCTTTGGCCTCTATCGCGGGATTCCCCGCCCGTGGCGGTCCACGTTCGCGCCGTTGTCCGATTTTCCCGATAAGATTGAGATTTATTATCAACCCATTATTCGCGCGGGCCTGCGTCCGCGCGAAATTCAAGAGCTGGTGCGGCGTGTCGTCATTCACGAAGTCGGGCACCATTTTGGCATGAGCGATCAACAACTCAGAGCATTGGGATATTAGTCGGCGTGTGCAGGTCTTGCCGCCGTCCCTCAGTTTGCTATACCAGCCTCCGCGACTCTGCATACGCAAAAAGGAGAAGATTATGCCCCTCGATCCACAAGCCAAAGCGTTTCTCGACCAAGCCGCCGCCTCTGGTGCCCCACCGTTCAGTCAGATGACGGTCCAACAAGCTCGTGATGCCCTCGGCGCGTTGTTCGCCCCGAAAGGCCCGCGCGAACCCGTCAAAAGTGTCGAAGATCGGGTCGCCAACGTCGGCGGAGTCAAACTCCCCGTCCGCATCTACACGCCGGAAGGCAAAGGCCCATTGCCGATCCTCGTCTTCTTCCACGGTGGCGGGTGGGTCGTCGGCAATTGCGAATCGCACGATACCCCCTGCCGTTCGCTGGCAAATGGCGCGGGTTGCATCGTGGTCTCGGTTGACTATCGGTTAGCGCCGGAACACAAATTCCCCGCCCCAGCGGAGGACTGTTATGCCGCGACCAAATGGACGGCCCTCAATGCTGCGGGCTTCGGTGGCGATCCCAAACGCATTGCCGTTGGCGGCGATAGCGCTGGTGGGAATCTCGCCGCGGCGGTGGCCCAGATGGCGACCGATCGTGGCGCACCGACCCTCAGTTTTCAGTTGCTCATTTATCCCGTGACCGATTACGGATACGCCACGGCTTCGTATCGCAACAACGCCGAAGGCTATCTGCTCACCAAGGACTCAATGCAGTGGTTCTGGGGCCATTATTTACAAAACGAGAATGACGGACAGAATCCGTATGCCTCACCGCTGCGTGGCCAACGGCTGACCAATCTGCCTCCGGCACTCGTGATTACGGCGGAATTCGACCCCCTGCGCGATGAAGGCGAAGCCTACGCCACCAAGATGAAACAAGCTGGCGTGTCGGTCACGTATACCGACTACAAGGGGATGATCCACGGCTTCTTCAGTCTGGCGGACATCATGGACCAAGGGAAACAGGCAGTGAAGGAAGCCTGCACGCAGCTCCGTGCGGCGTTTGCCAAAAGCTAAGCATCCCCCTCACCAGGGCACACCGCAGTGCCCTGGTGAACGCGGAGGCTGTCAGCAAATTCCGCAATCCCAAATCCGCAATCCGCAATCGTCAAGCTGGCCGGTCGCGTTCCCAAACGGGCGAGACACCCACAACCGGGGATTGTCTACTCGCGAAGTGCGCACGGACTTTGGCGAGGTCCTCGCAGGTATCGATCTCAGCCCACCACCGCCCTTCCAGCGCCACGGTCTCCACAAGAGACGAAGGGCACAACGAGTTAATCACCGACAGATACCACATTTGCAGTGCTTGCGGCTCGCGAATCGCCACATCCAAGGCATCCCGAAACGCGGACACGCCAAGGCCCCGAAACATCATCAGCCCAATCGATTCACCATGAACTGTAGCGAGGGGGAGCGTCTTCCCCACGGCTTTGAGTTTCCGCCCACCGTTGAGCGAGATTTTCATATCGTCGTCGTCATACTCGGCCTTGCGGTTAATCACGAGCGTGACCGGGGCTTCAGGCGAAGTGAGTAAAAGACGCGGCACGTCAGGGTCGAAGAGCGTATCGCCATTGAGCAGGATAAAATCTTCGATCATCTCACCGGTGGCCGACCAACAGGTGACGAGATTATTGGTGGTGTCGAAAAAAGGATTGTAGCGCGTGCGCACGGTCAGTCCGGGGATGAGATGCGTCGCGAGAAAGCGTTCAACCCGATCCGCCCCGAAGCCAACCATGATGGTGACGTGCGTGATCCCGCACCACACTAAGGCTCGCAATTGCAACTCAAGAACCGAACGGTCCCCGTCAACCGCGAGCAAACATTTTGGCTCCTCTTCCGTGAAAGGAAGCAACCGCCGCCCCTGCCCCGCACACAATATAATTACTTTCATGAGTTCTTGGAGAGCATGGTCAGCAGGGAATCGCACCTGTTCCTAGGAAGAGTTAGTATCCGCGATGAGTGACGCGGATGATATTGTCTGCTCACCATCCGGGCCGGTATAAGAGAAACCCGTGAAAAAATCAAGGACGCGCACGCGCGCTACATCATCGTCACCTCGATTGAGAGAGCAGCAAGACGCACCCTCGCGCAAGGAAAATCCGCTAGACTCGTCTCCGTCGTCACATCACGACCCCGTGGTGCGCACGCAAGCGCAAGTGCCACGGCAGGAAGCTTCATCCGCTGAACAACCGCGCGGTGAAGATATGACGACCGCGTCGCCGCCAAGTGCCATCCAAGAAAAGACGGGCGCCATCCTTCGGACCGGCCGCATCGGCACCACACTGCGGTGGTACATCATCCGGGAGCTGATCCGCCCGACGGTGATCGCATTGGCCGGGTTATCGGCGCTTGTCCTCACCAAAGACATGCTCGGATTCTCGGACTTGGTCATTAACCGGGGGTTTGGCCTCTCCGCGGTCGCCACTATCTCCTTTTATGAGCTGCTGCCATTACTCTCGCAAACCCTGCCGTTCGCGGTCCTAGTCGGCGCCCTCGTCGGTCTTGGACGACTCACATCCGACTTTGAGCTTCTTTCAATGGAAGCCGCCGGTATCTCAGGGCGTCGGTTAGTCGATCCCGTGTGTGCGTACACGAGCGCACTCATGGTGATTGGGCTCCTCCTGTCACTCGTCGCCGCCCCGTGGGCGACGCGCTCATTAACCGCGACGTTGCAACGCATGACCACGGAAAATCCGGGACTCTCACTCCGCGCGGGGACGGTTTACGATTTCAGTAAGGTCAGAATGGTCGCCCGTGAGGTATCCGCCCGTGGCGATCAATTGCGTGGGGTGTTGTTGTGGATACCGGAACCAGGGCAAGTCATTTTCGCCGAACGCGGAGAGTTGCAGCCGCTCGACGCCAAGACCACCCAACTGGCGTTGTCTGATGGGGTAATGCTCCCGGCTCCGCCGCAACGCAATGAAGAGACGCGCTTCGGCACGTATTATCACACGTTACGGGAAAACCCGGCGACGACGAAAGAGGTGAAACTATTAGCCGGAGCGCCCATGAGCGAGCTGCGGACCACGATCAACACCACGAGTGATCCCCGTACCGCGCTACGCGCCGCGGTGGAATGGCAGCGCCGCATTGCCTATCCCGCCGCCGCTATCGCTTTTGGCCTGCTCGCAGTCGCACTGGTGGTCGTTAGTCGGCGCTTCTCGCGCGCCGCTGGCGGTGTGAGTGGCTTGCTCGCGACCGTCGTCTACTACGGCCTTACGCAATTGGGAGAGGGGCTCATTTACGCCAGCCTCGTCCCCGTGTGGTGCGGCGTCTGGGCACCGAATGCCCTGGTCGCGCTCCTCGCGGTGCTGCTGCTCTGGCCCCGCAAGCGGTGGATCGTCCTCTCGCACAAAGCGAGTCCCGATAGGACAACGAACAGAGAGGATGGCGAGGCACGACCAGTTCCCCGTATTGGCCGCTACGTGCTGCAACGCTATGTCGCTCGGCAATATCTCCCGCTCATGCTCCTCTCGCTCGGTCTGTTATTCGTTGGCTATCTGCTCGTTGATGTACTCGAACGCCTCCAATGGTTCGCGCGCCACCAAGCGAACGCGGTCGATGTCCTGCGCTTTTATGGGGCCCGGTCACCCGTGCTCCTTTCCCGCGTGTTGCCAATGGCCTTGCTGCTCGCGACCGCACTAACCGTGAGTCTGCTCTCCGTCAACCGTGAAATCACCGCGATGCGCGCCTGTGGAATCGCGGTCACGCGAGCCCTCGCGCCGATGCTTCTCATCGCGGCGTTCTTCATTCCCGGCGCTTTCTGGCTCAACGAAGAGATCCTCCCGCGCACGAATGCGGAAGCCGACCGACTGAAAAACGAGGATATCAAGAACAAAGGCCCGGAGGCCAACGTGAAACAGCAAATGATTTGGTATCAGGACAACACCCATCTGTACCAAGCCGCGCAACTCAATCCCAAGCTGGGCGAAGCGCAAGGGCTCTCGATTTATGAGCTCGGAGAGAATGGGCTGCCGGTCAGCCGCACGGATGCTCGTACCGCTCGACACATTGGCAACGGGATGTGGGAACTCACGGATCCCGTGCGCATCGGTATTTCCGATCAAGGATTGCAAACCCTCCCCGCCTCGAGTCGCGCGCAACTAGGAGAAGCCCCCAGTACAACGCTCGACACCATGCACCTCAATACGCGACAACTGACAAAAGCCATCCGTGATACCGAAGCGGGTGGTTATAATGCCACTCCGTACCGGGTCGATTTTCACACCAAGCTCGCGGCACCGCTCGCTTGTTTTCTGCTTCCAGCGGTCGCGCTCTTCTTCGCGATTACAGGACCGCCTTTTCCCAGCCCGGCGGTCACGATTCTCGCGAGTATCAGTCTTGGCGTGGGATACATTTTGCTGAGCGGTGTCAGTACATCATTGGGCTATGGAGCGATCTTGCCCCCACTCCTCGCTGGGTGGGGGCCGGCGTTGCTGCTAACTGTTCTTGCCGTGGTGTTGGCAAGCCGGAATCGTTGATGGGTTCTCATCCTTTAATCACCGCCATCGGCTTGAGCTTGACCACTTTCTTACTAATGCCCGCCCGGTCCACCACGTCCACGACATCGGCGACATCTTTATACGCGTACGGCATCTCTTCAGCGAACGTCCCTTTGCCGCGATAGCGAGCAATCACTCCCTGTTTGGCCAACTCCTCATCCAGGTCTCGCCCCTTGCCCACTTTCTTGGCTTGCATCCGGCTCATCACCCGCCCGGCCCCGTGACAGGTCGAGCCGAACGTTTCTTTCATCGCCCGGTCAGTGCCAACCAGCAGAAACGAATAGCGCCCCATGTCACCAGGAATGAGCACGGGTTGACCAAGCGAGCGCACGGAAGCGGGAATAGCGGGATGTCCCGGACCAAAGGCGCGCGTCGCGCCCTTGCGATGGACCCACACTTTACGCTTGACGCCATCGACTTCGTGCGTCTCTGGTTTGGCGATGTTATGGCAGACATCATAAATCAAGCGAAACCCAAGCTCCCGCGGAGAGATTTGTAACGCCTTGAGAAAGGCTTTCTCGGCGATGC
Organism: Deltaproteobacteria bacterium; assembly: GCA_031389045.1. GTDB lineage: Bacteria > Desulfobacterota > Binatia > Bin18 > Bin18 > JABFSC01. The sequence goes on from JANMSE010000038.1 coordinate 11,585, forward strand.
TCATCATCACCTGACGATTGACCCACGCATAGTTAGCGGCGCAGGCCATCGCCGCCAGATACTGCCGTCCTTCCGGTGAAGGAATGGGCGCGCAGGCCAACTGACGGTCCGGCATCACAATGTGGTATTTCTCCATCGCCTTGCCCATCACTTTGAGCGCATCCTCACAGGTCTGATGGCCAAGGCCGCGCGAGCCAGAGTGAATGATGATCGCCACCTGTCCAACCGACAGCCCCAACGCCGCCGCGATCTCCGGCTCATAAATCTCCTCAATACGATCCACTTCAAGAAAATGATTGCCCGACCCCAGCGTACCCACTTGCGTGAGTCCACGACCAAGGGCTTCGTCACTCAACGCCGCTGGATCGGCCCCGGCAAGACAGCCGTTCTCTTCCGTGTGTTCGGCGTCAGCTTCCGAACCAAAGCCGTTGGCGATTGCCCACCGAACGCCTTCCGTCACCAGTTTCTTTTCCTCAACCCGGCTGAGTTTGGGAATCGCGCCTTCGGCACCAACACCGCAGGGAATCATGGCGAACAAGGCGTCCGCCAGTAAGGGCAATTTGGCTTGAATCTCGCTCGCTTGGAGGTTGGTGCTGACGAGGCGGACGCCACAGTTTATATCAAATCCAATTCCTCCAGGAGAGATCACTCCGTGTTCCGCATCGACCGCCGCCACTCCACCAATGGGAAAACCATAGCCCCAGTGAATGTCGGGCATTGCCAATGAGTAACCCACAATACCGGGCAGATGGGCAACGTTGACGACCTGCTCCAGGGCGGCATCCTTGCGGATGTCAGCCATGAGTTCGGGCGTGGCATAAATGCGGCCCGGCACGCGCATGCCGCCACGTTGTGGAATTTCCCAAATGCAATCGCTAATCTGACGAAGATAAATGTCTGCCATAATGTGTTACACGTCAAAAATGACCCGCGCACGACACCGCCCTGGCTCGCAGGTCACGGACAGTTGATGATAGGTAACGGCTTTAATCTCGGTTTCAAACTCATGACGATCATAGTCCAGCTTTTCGCCGATGAGGCGGGCGTGGATATGATGTTCGTCAATCGCCGCGATCGCGATGGTGGCCGCGATGAATCCGTCCTGCAAAAACTGACGCAACAGATAGGAAAGCCAGTCATGAAACAACTGCTCCCAGCCCTCGGCGTGGACGGTTCCCTCCCGGACTTCGCGCGCCTCAATCCCGCGCGGTTGGACCATCAGCGAGAATAACGCCATCCCGGCGCACTGAAACAGTTCGCTCGGGGTATCAGCTTCCACTTCAATGCCGATGTCGGCGGTGTGATCAATTTCGCGGAACGTGGGTTCAGCCATGCCGCTACTATACGGCTGACCCATCGAAAGCGAAACCAGCACGCACGATGACGATTGGAGGTCGGAGGTCCTGGTCACTCACTGTCATATTGCACGAGCGAAAACACCGCGCTCGGAGCCAAACGTTTCCGACCATTGAGAAAGGTCAATTCGATCATAAACGCCGCTTCCACCACGTTCCCTTGGAGTTGACGGGCAAGTGAAATCGTCGCTTCCGCTGTCCCGCCAGTGGCCAACAGATCGTCAATCACCAACACCCGACTGCCGGCGGGAAACGCGTCTTGATGAATTTCCAAGGTATCGGTCCCGTATTCGAGAGCATACCTCGCGCTAAACGTCGCGGCGGGCAGCTTGCGAGGTTTCCGCACGACGGCAATGCCACACCCCAGCGCGTAAGCGAGCGCCGAACCAATCAGAAACCCCCGTGACTCGACGCCCAGCACGACATCAATACGCCCACGGTAGCGGTCGGCCATGAGATCGACCGTCTCTCGCCACGCCTCCCCATCGGTAAGCAGCGGCGTGATGTCACGAAACATAATCCCCGCCTTGGGAAAGTTGGGAACGTCACGAATCAGGGTTTTCAGATCTCGCATGGTATCCTCTCGTTCTTTACTTATCTCGCGATGCGGTCCGCGTCTCGTCAGGCAGGTACCGCAACGGATTACGGGCTTGATTGTCTTTTCGTATCTCAAAGTGCAGATGGGGCCCAGACGCCCTTCCGGTTTGGCCCACTTCCGCGATCACTTTTCCCCGCCGAACCCACTCCCCTTCCTTGACCAGATTGCGTCGATTATGCGCGTAGACCGACACCAACCCATTGCGATGACGAATCAACACGATATTGCCATAGCCATGTAAGACGTTGCTAAAGATCACTTCACCATCGGCCACCGCACTAATGGGAGTTCCCGTCGGCGCGGTAATATCGATGCCATCGTGAAAACTGCCGCCACGAGGACCAAACCGCGAAGCCAGGCGGCCCGCAATTGGCCAGCGCGAGAAGATCTCGCCCGTGTCGGGCTCGCGTTCTCGAGGAAACCGCCGCACGTCTCCCGGCACATCGTCCGCTGGTTCTGGCACGCTCCGGGCTCGTAACCGCTTAGCGGTGGCACTCCTCCTCGCCTCACGCTTGTCGGTCGTGCCGAATCGTCGCGCGGTTCTCACCTCCGCCGCACGACGTGAGCGCGGCGACCCTGACGGCAGTCGCAATTCCTGACCAATCTCAAGCTGATCGGGATCGTCTATCCCGTTGTGGCGTGCCAAGTCGGATGACGACAGATTATAGCGTTCGGCTATTTCCGAGAGAGTTTCTCCCCGGCGGACCGTATGCATCTGACTGCTGGAACACCCCGCCAGCGCCGCGCATGCGAACAGGAGAATAGGGAAAATTTTGCGGACTCCACACCACCACACCACGACTGTCTCCTCACCTCTAACCTCAGCAACCCATCTTCCCCTCCCACTTTTGGAGGGGTGCTGCCCATTGTCACGGCACTGCGGACATTTGTCAAGAAATACTTGGGGACAGACTCAGTCCTTCCTCCACATCGGAATCCTACCGTTACGGCTGACTTCACCACCAATATCATATACACAGAACCGACTGCCGACACAGACACACAGCGTACAAAGGAGGAAGAATGATCACGGAGTTGTTAACCAGCGACCCAAAGGAAAAATTAGGCTTTGATCCCGACGCACTGCGAGCCAAATATCTCCACGAGCGGGACAAACGACTGCGCACGGAAGGCAATGCGCAGTATCTCGAAGTCGTCAACGAACTGGCCGACTATAACGACGACCCCTACACCGAGTGGGTCGAACGCGCGCCCCTCAACGACGAGGTCCAGGTCGCCATCATTGGCGGCGGGTTCGGTGGACTGCTCATGGGCGGGCGGCTGCGCGAGGCGGGCTTCACCGATCTTCGCGTGATCGAAAAAGCCGGCGACTTCGGCGGCACCTGGTATTGGAATCGCTACCCTGGCGCCGCGTGCGATGTGGAGTCGTACTGCTACCTACCGATGCTCGAAGAGCTGAACTACATCCCCAAACACAAATACTCGTTCGCGCCGGAGATTTTCGAGCATAGCAAGGCCATCGCTCGGCACTACGACCTCTACAAGAACGCCTGCCTCCAAACCGGCGTGAAGGAAATGCGCTGGGATGAGCCCAGCGGTCGCTGGAGTATTCAGACTGACCGTGGCGACACGATTCGCGCCCAATTCGTCGCCATGGCCAACGGCCCACTCAATCGCCCCAAGCTGCCCGGCATCCCTGGGATCACGAAATTCAAAGGACATACGTTCCACACCAGTCGCTGGGACTACGACTACACAGGTGGTGACTCGACGGGCAACATGACGGGCCTAGCCGACAAGCGCGTCGCCATCATCGGTACCGGCGCCACCGCGGTACAGTGTATTCCGCATCTTGGTGCGTCGGCCAAACATCTCTACGTCTTCCAACGCACGCCCTCATCCGTCGATGTGCGCGCCAACCGCCCAACCGATGAGGCTTTCGTCAACACGCTCGATCCGGGCTGGCAGTATCGGCGGATGGACAACTTCAACATTCTCGTCAGCGGCGGCGATCAAGAGGAAGATTTGGTCGCTGACGGCTGGACAGAGATTTTCCGTAACCTGACCGGGATCGCCGCGAAGAGCGCCGCGCGTGAGCTGGGCCGTCGCCTCTCCTCCAAGGAGAAGGGCCGGATGATGGAGTTACTCGACTTTCAGAAAATGAATCAGGTCCGCAGTCGGGTCGACGAAATCGTCACCGATCCCGCCACCGCCGAAGCGCTCAAGCCGTGGTACCGCCAGTTCTGCAAGCGCCCCTGCTTCCATGATGAATACCTGCCCACCTTTAATCGACCGAACGTGACGTTGGTGGATACCAGCGGCAAGGGCGTCGAGCGCATCACGGAGAACAGCATCGTGGTGGACGGCAAGGAGTATGAGGTGGATTGCATCATCTTCGCCACCGGCTTCGAGGTGGGCACGAGTTACACGCGCCGGGCGGGCTACGAGATCGTTGGCCGCGATGGCCTCACCCTCACCGACAAGTGGGCCAACGGCTGGCGCACGTTGTACGGACTACAGGCCAACAGTTTTCCGAACTGCTTTTTCCTGGGGTTCACGCAAACGGCCATCTCGGTGAACGTGCCGCATGCCCTGAACGAGCAGGCCAAGCACGTGACTTACATCCTAGAGCAGGCACGTCAGCGGGGAGTGGCGCGGATCGAGGCGACGCTTGAGGCCGAGGATATGTGGCTGAGCGAGATGAAAAGCAAGGCCAAGATCGCCGAGCGGTTCTATGCCGAGTGCACGCCGGGGTATTACAACAACGAAGGGAAACTAGATGTGACGAACGGATTTTTCGCGGGGACCTACGGCGCTGGGCCGATTCCGTTCTTCAACCTGCTCGAAGAGTGGCGGGCGACTGGACGGCTGGAGGGTGTGGAATTCAGATAGGAACAGAGAGAGATCGGTCGAGCAGTTACGGCGCTTTGCCCAGCGTCAGAAGTGATCGCTGGCGGAGCGCCAATCCATCGCTCTGGCCCGTACCCAGGCGCGTTGACGTCCTGGCTAGCCTAAGACTTGGGGCGCTACTCCGTGGGCTTGCGCGAGCATCTCCAGGAAGACAGAAAAGGGCACCCGCCGGAGCTTTACTTTGATGTTCCAGCTCAATCCCGTTCGCCACTCCACCTCCTGGACGAACCGCTCATCACCAAGGAACCGTTGGTCCACCCTATGGTAGTAATGCGCGCCATATCCCAATGTCCCAAGGCGAGGCCGTCTTCAAGAAACTTCAGGTAAGCTCGTCAGGCCCGGCCCACCTGCGACCCGCGTTGACTCAAGACCAGGGCGGTTTCAATCTACACTGGAGCGGGCTCTCCGAGATACGCGCAGGGGGTCCATCGGCTGCCGCAGCCGCGCCGGGTTCAGTCGTGCAATTCCCTAACGCGTCGGTAGCGGCCACGTCATGCGTCACTTCCGTGCGCTGCCCGTTGGCATCGACAATGGCCACGAGCCGCCCAGTGTCGTCGTATTCATTGCGGGCCGCTTTCACACCGCGCGGGTCCACGATCTCCAACAACCCATGCGTGGTGTTGTACTTGAACTGCGTCGTGTAACTCTCCTGGTCCGTCACACTCGTCAAGTCGCCGTAGAAGTCATACGCATAACGGATGGTATGCCCCAGCGGATCGGTGATCGTGGTGATCCGTCCGTCTGGGTCCCGCGCGAAGATCACACTCTTGCCCGCGGAGTGCATAATCCCGTTAGGACTAAACGTGATGGTGTTGCCATTGAGGTCGGTGATCGTCTCCAGGCCCGTGGTCTGGTTGACGACATAGACCGTGCCGTCCTTGTCCGTCAGTTTGTAGCGGGTCGGGTCGTACTGCGCGAAGTCCGCGCTCAGTAATTGCACGGGGCCGGTCGTGGGCGGATAGACAATGAGATTGTTGCCGTCGAGCGACACTAACGAGGACAGCGACCCTGGCGCGGGCGTGAAGAAGGCGCGGGGAAAGTCAATCGGGATCAACGTCTGGGGATTGGAAATAAGTCAATATGCAGGCCTGACCCCGTTTTCCGGGGAAGGTTGCAATATTTCCGCAACCCGAAGAACCATGCAACGTCCCCTATTACCCGCTGTTCGACGGAGGAGCAATCAACTTTCAGTTCAGTTCGCTGGTATTGACCTGACTTAATTCGCGAAGCATCAGTCTCAAGTCGTAAAGATGGGTTTCTACGAAACAAACGCTGGTCTTTTGCTCGCCGAGTTGTATAGGAATTTGCAATGAATCGGGCGAATTCATTACCGCATGCTTAAAACGCACCACCGCGCTTTTGTCTCGTCTCACGAATTCCTTATACATAGCAGCACAGAGGGGGCAAAGGGCGATAAATTGAGCTTCGTGCTCTTTCGGACAGTGCTCTTTCGAGAACGCTTCTACAGCTTCAAAGTAGTATTCCCCATCGCGCTTCCGGAAAGGCATATTTTTTTGACAGATCTGACACATCATTATTTGGTCCGCATTGTTTGAGTATAGATTTCTGAGCCAAACGTCTGGGTCAATGCTTCCTGTGGAGGTCCGTACTGATCGGTCTTTCTTTTCATACGTTTTATCTGGAGCGTTCTCCAATTGTTCGATTACCTTCTCTTCGCGGCGCTCTGGATTTATAACCGGCCTTGCTGGAAAAGCGGGATGATTGTTGTTTAGTTGCTGGTGCTGCGACTCCTTCCACCTGATGAACTCTTGAACCTCGTCTTTGTGTTTTAGAACGTAGTCAAGAACAGCAATAGGTATCCCTGCAGCTTCAGCCATCGTTCGCACCGCATCTTCTGCAAGAGGCAATTTCATTCCGAGGGCTTTAGCGAGGTCCTCGTCTCTTTCAAATCCTTCGGGTAATTCATCAAAGCTAAGCTCGGCAGGTTTACAGAAGCCTCCTTTTGGAGAGGGCAACCAGGCATGATCGGCTGCTATACGGCCAGCTTTCGACAGCGTCGGCTTTTTTTCGCCATTGATATAGTTCTGCCATGTTGAGGTTTCCACAATACCACTGAGAAAACGTTTGTGCGGTAACAGAAGATGATTCCAAACGAACTGCGCTTTCTCAATGCGAATTAGGGGTTAAAAGTTGGGCCGCAACAAAAGCAGAGCGGCGGCGACTTTGCCAAAGACATGGACGAGCAAGCCCTGAGAAGAGCGGACCTTGGAAGCGATCTGAATGCCGGTTTTTTCGTGCAGCCAATTAA
>JANMSE010000064.1:0-1666 GCA_031389045.1 Deltaproteobacteria bacterium
TGAGGCGTGGGCAGCGCGCTTGCAAGTCCAAGGGAAACGGGAACCGCAGACAGATAATATCCGCGCTGGCTAACAGGGCATCACGTTCCGCCCGTGTCGTTGTGCTTTGCGCGATGAGCGTCTGGGGGACATAACGGTGTACAGTTTCCGCGGGCCAGGTTTGCGCATATTCCACCTCGAAGACGCCACGGCCATCAATGACGTGGAGCGCGGAATCGACGGCGGCGATCTCTTCTAGCGGATGGTCGCCCACCGCGCCCAGGACCAACACATTGAGGGACTTCATGCTTTTCCTCCACCGTGCGGCATCATCGGTTGCGATTATCCGTTCAAGCACTCCGCGATCGCTCCATCAATAAAATCCACATCCGCGGGGTTCAGGCCCAGTCCAGCGAAATGCCCCCAAATGGACGGAATGACTTTCAGCTCAGCATTGGGCATGCAGCGGACTTCCTCTTCACTTTCTTCGGGCGGAAAATACAGGTCTGTTTGACAAGGGATCACGACCGCCTTGGCGGTGATCGACGCGAGCGCTTTCTGGTAATCGCCATTGAACCCTGGCGTGTCGCCGATAGTGTGTGTCTGCCACGTGTGGATTTGGCTCAAGAGATTGTTGGCATCGAAGGGGAGAAAGAAGTTTTCAAAAAACCGCACGAGAAAGTCGGCCAAGGTCGGATAGCCCAGGTGCTTGTAGAGTTGCTGTCGATACCAGGCTTGCGAGAGGGGCCACGCCGCCGCCACGCGGGCGAGGGCCCGTAGGCCCTGTTCTGGTGGGTGGGTATAGTATCCGCCCTTCCACGCAGGGTCCATCTGCAACGCAATAGCCCAGCTCCCAGGCACGAGAAACGTATGAGGAGTCGTATGAGCGGCACCCACCCACGGCGCAATTCGCTCTACCATCTGGGGATAACTCACGGCCCATTGGAACGACTGTTGTGCGCCCATCGAGGCGCCCGCCACCATTGCTAATTTCTCAATCCCCCAGTGTTCAACGACCAAGCGACATTGGGCGTGCACATTGTCACGAATCGAAATCGCCGGAAAATTCGGACCATTCAGTGGCTGCGGCGTATTACTCGGCGAAGAGGACAACCCGTTGCCGAAGAGATTCGTGCTGATGACGAAGTACTGCCGCGGATCAAAGCAGCGCCCGGGTTGGATGAGGAATTCATAGCTCGCGTGGTTGCCCGTGAAATATGAACATAAGAGCACGGCATTCGACTTCCGCTCGTTCAACTGGCCATAGGTTTTGTAGGCCAACCGTGTACCCGGCAAGACCCGGCCATTTTCGAGGGGAAAATCACCCAGTGGGAAAATCTCGTAATCCGCCATCATCATCCCCTTTCGGTCGTTACTGTGTTCTTGTGGATTCCCGAACGACCGAGCCATTACCTGCTGAAGGCTGCAATCATCGCGTCGTGATTGGCCTTGGTCTCGTCAGGGCTCACCCCAAAGAAGGGACTCAACAGAATCAACGTATCGAACAACCCCTCGAATTTCTCCAATTGGCGATGGACGTCATCTGGGGTACCAGCGAGCACGAGGGCGTCAATCATCTCCTCGGTGACGGCCGTTAGAGCAGCCGGAAGATCATTCCGCGCCATGGCGGCGCGGATGCTGAGCTTGGCCGCGGTGAATCCCATCGGATCAAGGACAACGTCGAAGT